>NZ_JBITWL010000015.1:113045-128531 GCF_044543825.1 Gordonia sp. NPDC062954
ACCCGCCTTCTGGCCCCCCCCCCCGCCCCCCCCGCCCCCCCCCCCCCCCCCCCCCCCCCCCCCCCCCCCCCCCCCCCCCCCCCCCCCCCCCAGCCGGTCATCACTGACCTTGGGCACTGCTCGTGCTCCCTGTCGTGTTCATGCTGTCGTGGTCAAGGGCTGAGGTGATCAGCTCTTGATCATGTTGCGCAGCACGAACTGCAGGATGCCTCCGTTGCGGTAGTAGTCGGCCTCACCGGGGGTGTCGATGCGCACCTTGGCGTCGAACTCGACCTTCGCGCCGTCCTCCTTGGTGGCGGTGACGTGCACGGTCTCCGGCGTCGTACCGGAGTTGAGCTGCTCGATGCCGGTGATGTCGAAGGTCTCGGTGCCGTCGAGTCCCAGCGACTTGTGCGACTCACCCTCGGGGAACTGCAGCGGGATGACACCCATACCGATGAGGTTGGAGCGGTGGATGCGCTCGAAGCTCTCGGTGATGACCGCCTTGACGCCCAGCAGCCTCGTGCCCTTGGCGGCCCAGTCACGCGACGACCCGGTGCCGTACTCTTTGCCGCCCAGCACGACCAGCGGGGTGCCGGCTGCGGCGTAGTTCTGCGCCGCGTCGTAGATGAACGACTGCGGGCCGCCGTCCTGGGTGAAGTCGCGGGTGTAGCCACCGGTGACGTCGACCAGCTGGTTGGCCAGCCGGATGTTGCCGAACGTCGAGCGGATCATCACCTCGTGGTTGCCGCGACGGGCGCCCAGCGAGTTGTAGTCCTTGCGTGCCACACCGTGTGAGTCGAGGTACTGCGCAGCAGGCGTTCCCGGCTTGATGGTCGACGCGGGGGAGATGTGGTCGGTGGTGACCGAGTCGCCCAGCTTCGCCAGCACGCGCGCGCCGGAGATGTCGGCGACCGGCTCCGGCTCGGTCTGCATGCCGTCGAAGTACGGAGGCTTACGGACGTAGGTCGACTCGTCGTCCCACTCGAAGACCTTGCCGTCCGGCGTCGGCAGGTTCTGCCAGCGCTCGTCGCCCTTGAAAACATCGGCGTAGTCCGCCGCGTACTGCTCGGCCGAGATCGACGACGCGATCGTCTGCGAGATCTCCTCGTTGGACGGCCAGATGTCCTTGAGGAAGACGTCGTTGCCGTCGGCGTCGGTGCCCAGCGGGTCGGTCTCGAAGTCGAAGTCCATCGTGCCGGCCAGCGCGTAGGCGATGACCAGCGGCGGCGACGCCAAGTAGTTCATCTTCACATCGGGGTTGATGCGACCCTCGAAGTTGCGGTTACCCGAGAGCACCGCGGTCGCCGTCAGATCGTTGTCGTTGATCGCCTTGCTGATCTCTTCGGGCAGCGGACCCGAGTTGCCGATGCAGGTGGTGCAGCCGTAGCCGACGAGGAAGAAGCCCAGCTTCTCCAGGTAGGGCCAGAGGCCGGCCTTGTCGTAGTACCCGGTCACGACCTGCGACCCCGGGGCCATGGAGGTCTTGACCCACGGCTTGGCGGTCAATCCCTTCTCGACGGCCTTCTTGGCGAGCAGTCCGGCGCCCAGCATCACCGACGGGTTCGAGGTGTTGGTGCAGCTGGTGATGGACGCGATCGTGACGATGCCGTGATCGAGAACCATGTCGCCGCGCTCGGGCGAGGAGACCTTGACCGGCTTCGACGGGCGACCCTCGGCGCCCTTCGACGCGTTGTGGGCGGGTTCGTCGTCGTCGGCGAAGGACAGCTTGGCCGCGTCGGGGCTCACCGACGGTGCGTCGGAGGCGGGGAAGCTCTCCTCGTTGGCCTCGTCGACACCATTGTGGGCAGGGGTGTTGCCCTCTTCGACGTAGTTGTGGATGTCCTTGCGGAACGCATTCTTGGCGTCCCAGAGCTCGATGCGGTCCTGCGGGCGCTTCGGGCCGGCGATGGACGGGACGACCGTCGACAGGTCGAGCTCCATGTACTCGGAGTACTGGGCCTCTTCCGCGTCCTTTTCCAGCCACATGCCCTGTTCCTTGGCGTAGGCCTCGACGAGGTCCAGGGTCTCCTGCGAGCGACCGGTCAGCTTGAGATAGTTGACGGTCTCGGAGTCGATCGGGAACATCGCGCAGGTGGAGCCGAACTCGGGGCTCATGTTGCCGATGGTGGCGCGGTTGGCCAGCGGCACCTCGGCGACGCCGTTGCCGTAGAACTCGACGAACTTGCCGACCACGCCGTGCTTACGCAGCATGTCGGTGATGGTGAGTACCACGTCGGTGGCGGTGACACCCGGCTTGGTGGCGCCGGTCAGCTTGAAGCCGACCACGCGCGGGATCAGCATCGACACGGGCTGGCCTAGCATCGCGGCCTCGGCCTCGATGCCGCCGACGCCCCAGCCGAGCACGCCGAGCCCGTTCTCCATGGTGGTGTGCGAGTCGGTGCCGATGCAGGTGTCGGGGTAGGCGACACCGTCGCGCACCATGACCGACCGGGCAAGGTGCTCGATGTTGACCTGATGGACGATGCCGGTGCCCGGCGGGACGACGCGGAAGTCGTCGAAGGCGCCCTGGCCCCACCGCAGGAACTTGTAGCGCTCTTCGTTGCGCTGGTATTCGATCTCGACGTTGCGTTCGAAGGCCTGTGCGTTGCCGAAGGCCTCGATGATCACGGAGTGGTCGATGACCATCTCGGCGGGGGCGAGTGGATTGACCTTGTCCGGATCCCCACCGAGCTGCTTGACGGCATCGCGCATGGTCGCGAGGTCGACGATGCACGGCACGCCGGTGAAGTCCTGCATGATCACGCGGGCCGGGGTGAACTGGATCTCGATGCTCGGATCGGCGTTCGGATCCCAGTTCGCGATCGCCTCGATGTGTTCGGAGGTGATGTTGGCACCGTCTTCGGTGCGTAGCAGGTTTTCGGCGAGGACCTTGAGCGCATAAGGAAGCTTGCCGGTGCCCTCGACGGCATTCAGTCGGTAGATCTCGTATGAATTGTCGCCCACCTCGAGGGTGCCCTTGGCGCCAAAGGAATCGATACTCACGTCTTGTCCACTCTCCTCAACGTGCCGGCGGGCTGCGCCGGCCTGCTCATCCGACGGGCTGCGTCGGTGGTTACAGCAACGTGTGACCTCGCTGCGTTGGCTGCCACCGCCCGATGTCCGACCAGCGTTGACGCTGTTCGTCGGCAGGTGGCGACAGTTCCGATGTTAACAGTACGCACGTACTGTTAACAAACAGCCTCGCTCGCCTCGTGTCGGATCGGGGCGCGCGAAGCCGACCCGGGATTCTCCGGACCATCCCATTCTGTCGTACGGTGCTGCAGGAGGTTTGGTGGGCCACCGCTGTGCGTGCGAATTTAATGCTCGCGAAACCTTGCCGGCGAGCTGATGCCTTGCGTGTCGCGGTGTGCGACCCTCAGGTGCCCAGAGATGTGAGGATGGCCAGATGAGTCCGGATGCGACGACGCAGCATGTCTTGGCCCTGCCGCCGATGGGCGTGATGGCGCCCTCGGTCATTCCCGAGAGCGTGGACATGCCCGCGATCCTGCGCGACATCCAGGAAGACGGCGTCGCCGCGCCGGCCGGCCAGGTCGCCGGCCTGCGCGCAGTGGTCGCCGAGGCTCAGGCCGATGGGCAAGAGGTCAGCTTCGTGGTGATCGATCGGCCCCTGAAGTTCGAGTACTACCGCGATATCGCCACCGATCTCCAAGCCGACGTCGGTGGGACCGTCATCGTGCTCGGTCCACAATCGGTGGGCAGTGCTTCGCCGCACTTCAGTCGCGTCCAGCAGGAAGAAGCGACCGACAATCTGACCCTGACCGATCCGCCACTCGCCGCGCGTCAGATGTGGGATCAGATGAACGAGCCGTCTCTGAACTGGACGGTCATCAGCCTGCTGCTCATCGTCATCGTGGTGGCCGGGGCGGCCATCGCCCGGCTGCGATCGACCCGTGCGGACCGCCGGGGAGCCGGTGGCGAGGGTGCGGCACCGGTGGAATCGACCGCGCAGGCGTCCGGCACCACCGACCTCTCGCGCGACCTACCCTGACGCGACCGCGTCGGCCCACTCCGTCGCAGACGCGCGTCCATTTCGGTGGAGAGGTAGCCCATACATCGCTTCGCCCGCATCAGTTGTAGGCGGCACGCCCGGATGCGCTCTTCGTTGCCGATTCGAGACCTTTGTCGATCGGCGCCCTTTCGGCAGTTCACGGCATTTTGCCTGGTAATCACGCCAATGTAATTCGTGACTGCTGTTTTCCGATGTGTTCGATGTGACGTACGGTTCTGTTGTCACGAGTGGTGCCCAAGTGATGGAGGGCACCACGAGTGGTGCATGGTGCACGTCGCGAGGCGGGTCGGGATCGGGCAGGCACCCATCACTTCACAGCGCGCGGACCGCGAGGTCGCATCCGCTGTGGCGGGTAAGCCGCGAACGACGAGGGAGAACTGGTGAGGCGAGCTACTACCGGCGTGGCGCGCGGTGGGTCACCGGCGCCGCGAGCGCAACGGTCCCGCCGACGCGCGATTGCGGCCCGGGTCGGCGCATTGCTGGCCATCACGGTGCTCGGGTTCGTAGGAGCCGGACAGGCCCAGGCAGCGCCGAAAACCGGAGCACAATCGCAGGTCTCCGGTCTGATCAATCAAATCGCCAAGGCGAACCAGAATCTGGCCGATCTCGACAACGCGGTCGCAGTCCGTCAGGAAAACGTCAATCGCGCACTGGTGGACTACCAGAACTCCGTGGCCGCCGAACACTTGGCGAGTGTCGCCGCGAAGTCGGCGAAACGTTCCCTTTCCGACGCGCGGCGCAAGGTCGCCGAGGCGCAGAAGGCCTTCGACGAGTTCGCGCGCGACGTCTACCGGCAGGGGAGTGCTCGCAGTTCCATGGCCGAGTACGTCTCATCGGACAACCCCGGCGCCGTACTGGACCGGATGACCGTCATCGACCGACTCGGCAAGCAGCAGCGCGACACCATCGAGCGGCTCGAGGTGGCCCGAAACCAACAGGCCAACCGGGTCTCCGCGGTCCAGGCGACGCAACGCCAGGCAGCATTCGCCACCCAGAGCGCAGCCAACCGCAAGGACGACGCGCTCGCCGCGGTCAGCCAGGCGCGTTCGGCGGTCGCCTCGGAGCAGCAGCGTCGGTCCGCCCTCATCCAGAAGCGCGACAAGGTCCAGCAGTCGCTCGACAAGATCCGGGGTGTCGCGCCGCGACGTACGGTCGAGGGCCCCACGGCCGGCGAGCTCTTGCAGAACCTCTTCCCCGATTCGCCGCAGACACCCGCGGCGCCCGGCGCGCCCGCGGAGCCCGGCGGCGACAACCAGGCCTTGGCCGTGGCGGCCACGGCTGCGGCCAAACTCGCTCTCGATGTCGGTCAGAAGGTGCTGGCCGAACTCGTCGGGCAACAGCAGATGCCGCATTCAGAACTCCTCGACGAGCTCGGCATCGGCGGTTCCGACATGACCGGTAGCGGCCCCGACTCGCTGAGCTCGGTGATCGGCAACGGCAGCCTGGGTTCGCTGTTCGGCAGTTCGTCCGGTGGCGGCGGCGGCATGGTAAGGCCCGGTCTCCGCGGTCCCCAGGCCATCGAGATCGTCGTGAATCGGGCGCTCTCGCAGCTCAACGTGCCATATGCGTGGGGTGGCGGCGACGCCAACGGTCCCACCCGGGGCATCCGTGACGGGGGTGTCGCCGACAGCTACGGCGACTACAACAAGATCGGGTACGACTGCTCGGGACTGATGATCTACGCCTTCGCGGGCGTGGGCATCGAACTGCCGCACTACACCGGCTACCAGTACACCTCCGGTCCACAGTTCCCGCTGTCGCAGATGCAACGCGGCGACATGATCTTCTACGGCCCGAACGCCAGCCAGCACGTCGCGTTGTACCTCGGCGACAACAAGATGATCGAGGCGCCGCAGTCGGGCAGTGTCGTCAAGGTCTCGCCGCTGCGCACCGCGGGAGCGATGCCCAACGTCGTTCGCCTGCTCTGAATCGACGCTGCCGGTCGCGGCACCTTCTTGGCCGCAGTTCAGCCAACGCGACTACGCTGGCACCGACAGGCCGCCCGGACGGGGCAGGTCCTACTGAGGCACGGCGCACGTGACCCGAGATTGCGCACGCAGATGGAACAGGAGTACCGGTTGACCTCATCGCAACCCCCGGCCGATTCCGCGGGCGGAGTCGGCCCCGACGGATCGGTCATGTTGTCCGACAGTGACGTCAAGCTGCTCGAACGCGCGATCTACGAGGTGAAGCGGGTCATCGTCGGGCAGGATCAGCTCGTCGAACGCATCCTCGTCGGCTTGCTGGCACGCGGACACATCCTTCTCGAAGGTGTGCCGGGCGTCGCCAAGACCCTCGCGGTGGAGACGTTCGCGACCGTGGTGGGTGGCACCTTCTCCCGCGTTCAGTTCACGCCGGACCTGGTCCCCACCGACCTCATCGGCACGCGAATCTACCGGCAGGGCAAAGAGGAGTTCGACACCGAACTCGGTCCCGTGGTGGCCAACTTCCTGCTCGCCGACGAGATCAACCGAGCCCCCGCCAAAGTGCAGTCCGCGCTGCTCGAGGTGATGGCCGAACGGCATGTGTCCATCGGCGGCACCACGTACCCGATGCCGGATCCGTTCCTGGTGATGGCCACCCAGAACCCCATCGAGAACGAAGGCGTCTACCCGCTGCCCGAGGCACAACGCGATCGCTTCCTGTTCAAGGTCCTCGTCGACTACCCGTCGGTCGAGGAAGAGCGCGAGATCGTCTACCGGATGGGCAACGTGCCGCCGTCGGCATCGCAGGTCCTCGACCCGGAGGCGATGATCCGGCTGCAGCGCACGGCGGCGAACGTCTTCGTTCATCACGCCCTCGTCGACTACGTCGTCCGGGTCATCAACGCCACTCGCCGTCCCGCCGAGTTGGGCCTGAGTGACGTCGCGGCGTGGCTGTCCTACGGGGCATCGCCGCGCGCGACTCTGGGTATCGTCGCCGCCGCCCGCGCGCTGGCCCTGGTCCGCGGCCGCGACTACGTGATCCCGCAGGACGTCGTCGAAATCGTGCCCGATGTGCTCCGGCATCGACTTGTGCTGAGCTACGACGCGCTCGCCGACGAGGTCGATGCCGATCAGGTGATCACCCGGGTGTTGCAGACAGTGGGACTGCCACAGGTCGGCGCACAACCGGTCAACACCGGTCCGGCGCCGGGACAACATCCGACTACCCCTGGGCCACAACAGCATCCGGGTCACCCGAACGGCGCGACGGTGAACCAGACGCCACGGTATGCCGGCCAATAGCGATCTGCCGTCGCTCGGTGCCGGCCTGCTGTCCGAACCGCAGCTGACCGCTGCGCTCAAGACGCTCGAGCTGACCGTGCGGCGCAAACTGGACGGCGTCCTGCAGGGCGAACACCTAGGTCTGATCCCCGGCCCGGGTTCTGAACCCGGCGAGGCGCGGGCCTATCAGCCCGGCGACGACATCCGACGGATGGAATGGTCGGTGACCGCGCGGACCACCCAGCCACACGTACGACAGATGATCGCCGACCGTGAGCTCGAGACATGGCTGGTGGTCGATGCGTCGGCAAGCCTCGATTTCGGCACAGTCAACTGCACCAAGCGCGACCTCGCGGTCGCGGCCGCGGCAGCCATCGTCCACCTCACCTCGGGCGGCGGCAACCGGCACGGTGCAATCGTCGTGACCGGCGATCAGGTGGTGCGGATACCGGCCCGCGCCGGCCGGGCGCACGCGCAGAATCTACTCAAGGCGCTCGCGACCACCACGCGGGCGTCGAGCGGCGTGCGGGGCGACCTGCACGCCGGTATCGAGGCGCTTCGCCGACCGCAACGTCGACGAGGTCTCGCGGTCGTCGTCAGTGACTTCCTCGGCCCGATCGACTGGGAGCGGTCGTTGCGGGCCATCGGTGCCCATCACGAACTGCTCGCGGTCGAGGTCCTCGACCCGCGTGATCTGACGCTGCCCGACGTCGGTGAGGTGAGTTTGGCCGACGCGGAGTCCGGCGAGGTGCGCGACATCACGGTCACCCCCGCGGTGCGGCGTGACTTCGCTGCCGCGGCCCGCGATCACCAACTGAAGGTGCATCGAACGGTCCGCAGCTGCGGCGGGCCGGTGCTGAGTCTGCAGACCGACCGGGACTGGATCACCGACACCGTCAAATTCGTCGCGCAGCGTCGGCGCGGCCTGGCTGCCGGGGTCGGGTGAGCGGGTGTCGATTCTCGCGAGCCCGTGGTGGCTCCTGTTGCTGCTCGTCGTGGCCGGGCTGGCCGCCGCCTACATCTACGTTCAGCGGCTGCGGCGCAAGCGTGCGCTGAAGTTCGCCAATCTGGACCTGCTCAATCAGGTCGCGCCGGCGCAGCGCAACCGCTGGCGCCACGTTCCCATCGCGCTGCTCTTGGTGGCGCTCACCCTGCTCGTGGTCGCAGTGGCCGCGCCCCAGGCCGACCGACGCGTGCCGCGGAACAAGGCGACGGTGATCCTGGTGATGGACGTGTCGCGATCGATGAACGCGACCGATGTCGCGCCGTCGCGTATCCGCGCTGCGCAGGACGCGGCGCGCACCTTCGCCGACGAACTGACCGACGGCATCAACCTCGGTCTCATCTCCTACGCCGGTACCGCGTCGACCCTGGTGTCGCCGACGCCTGACCACAACGCCACCAAGGCTGCGGTCGACAAACTGCGGCTCGACGACCGCACGGCGACAGGGGAGGGGATCTTCGCGGCCATCCAGCAGATCAAGACCCTCAATGCGGTGCTCGGTGGGGACGAGGCGGCGCCGCCCGCACGGATCGTGCTGCTCTCGGATGGAAAGGAAACCGTCCCGGACGACCCGGACGATCCGCGTGGCGCATTCACCGCCGCGCGCAAGGCGAAAGAGGAGAAGATTCCGATCTCGACGATCTCCTTCGGCACGATGACCGGAACGGTTGACCTCGAAGGTGATCAGGTGCCGGTGCCCGTCGACGACGATTCGCTGCGCAAGATCGCGAACCTCTCGAGTGGTCAGTTCTTCACCGCGGCCAGCCTCGACGAGCTCAACAAGGTCTACGAGACCCTGCAGCAGCAGATCGGTTACGAGAAACGCCGTGGGGACAACTCCCGGCCATGGCTGATCGCCGGTACGTTGTTGGCGCTGCTCTCGGCGTTCGCCGCGCTGGCCATCAACCGACGCCTGCCCTGAGCCGCGCGACCGATCAAACCCATCCCACCGCCTCTGGCGCAGAGCACGAACGGATAAGTTGGCCCACATGGCAGACAGCAACGAAGCTCAGCAGGTCTCTCGCTCGGTCCTGGTGACCGGTGGCAATCGCGGTATCGGCCTCGCCGTGGCGCGGCGCCTGGCCGCCGACGGACACAAGGTGGCGGTCACCCATCGCGGCTCCGGTGCCCCCGACGGGTTGTTCGCAGTGCAGTGCGACGTCACCGACAACGCATCGGTCGAACGGGCGTTCGACGAGGTCGCCGAGCATCAGGGTCCGGTGGAGGTGCTGGTCGCCAACGCAGGGATCACCGACAACATGCTGCTGATGCGACTGTCCGAGGAGTCCTTCGAAAAGGTTGTCGACGCGAACCTCACCGGTGCATTCCGCTGCGCCAAACGCGCGACGAAGGGCATGCAGCGCGCCAAGTGGGGCCGGATGATCTTCCTCGGCTCGGTCGTCGCGACCTCGGGCATTCCGGGACAGGCCAATTACGCTGCCTCGAAAGCCGGACTGATCGGGCTGGCACGGTCGATCGCCCGCGAGGTGGGTTCACGCAACATCACCGCCAACGTCGTCGCCCCCGGCTTCATCGACACCGACATGACCGCTGCGATGGAGGACCGCTACGTGGAGATGGCCAAGCAGGCCATCCCGCTGGGCCGGACCGGCAAACCCGAAGACGTCGCCGCCGCGATCAGCTTCCTCGCCTCCGACGAAGGTGGTTACATCACCGGCGCCGTGCTGCCCGTCGACGGCGGCATGGGCATGGGCAACTGACATCGATGGCACGCCGAACCCACCACCTCAGATTCAGGAGCGAACCGTGACCGGAATTCTCGACGGCAAGACCGTCCTCATCACCGGCATCATCACCGATGCCTCGATCGCCTTCCACGCTGCCGCGATGGCTCAGGAGCAGGGTGCGAAGGTCATCATCACCGGTATTCCCGAGCGGTTGCGGTTGATCGACCGGATCGCCAAGCGCCTGCCGCAGGAGGTGCCGCCGGCCATCGGCCTCGACATCACCAGCGAGGACGACCTGGCCGCGCTCGCCGACCGCATCGGTGAACATGCCCCCGAAGGTGTGGACGGCGTGATGCACTCCATCGCGTTCGCTCCCCGCACGCTGATGGGGCCGGATGCCAAGCCGTTCCTGGAGGGTCCGGGACCTGACGCCGCCAAGGCATTCGAGATCTCCGCGTGGAGCTACGCCTCGCTGGCCCGCGCCGTGCTACCGGTGATGAACGAGGGTGGCTCCATCGTCGGTATGGACTTCGATCCACGCACCGCCCTGCCGTATTACAACTGGATGGGCGTGGCCAAGGCCGCACTGGAATCGGTGAACCGCTATGTTGCCCGGGAAGTGGGCACCGCCAAGCGGATCCGATCGAATCTCGTTGCGGCCGGGCCGATCAAGACGTTGGCGGCTAAGGCCATCGCGGGCACTGCCACCGACGATGCGAAACAGCTCAACATGCTCAACACCTACTGGGACGGTGCCTCGCCGATCGGCTGGGACGTCGAGGATCCGACCGTGGTCGCGAAGTCCGTGTGCGCGCTGCTGTCGGACTGGCTACCGGCCACCACTGGCTCGATCGTCTACGTCGACGGCGGCGCCAGCCACAACACCTGGTTCCCGGAGAACTTTTCGGCACAGTGAGCGATTCCGGAGAGGCTTTCGACGCCGTCCTGTTCCTCAGTTTCGGGGGACCGAACGGACCCGAGGACGTGATGCCGTTCCTGGAGAACGTCACCCGGGGCCGGGGCGTGCCGCCCGAACGTCTCGAGGCGGTGGCCGAACACTACCTGCACTTCGGTGGGGTGTCGCCGATCAATCGGCTCAATCTCGAGATGATCGACGCCCTGCGCGCGGTGTTTACCGCACGCGGCATTGGCCTGCCCGTGTACTTCGGCAATCGCAATTGGCATCCGTTGGCCGAGGACACCGTCGAGAAGATCTATCGCGACGGTCATCGCCGGGTGCTGGTCTTCCCCACGTCGGCATGGGCCGGGTACTCCGGGTGCCGTCAGTATCACGAGGACATCGCGCGTGCGCTCGCCGCCCTCGGGCAGCGCGTGCCCGCGAGTATCGACGACGACCCGATCCTGCTGCGCAAGATCCCGCAATACTGGGATGCCGAGGCGATGATCGCGGCCGCTGCAGACGCGATCGGACGAGCACGTGGAGAGCTGTCGGCCGCCGACGTCGCACCGCGACTGGTGTTCACAGCGCACTCGATTCCGTTGTCCGCGGACCGCGCGGCCGGCCCGGCCGCGGACGGGGGAGGGCTGTACTCGCGTCAGGTCGCGGCCGCCGCACGCGCGGTGGCCACCCGAGCCGGCTACCGTGACTTCGATCAGGTATGGCAGTCGCGTTCGGGCCCACCGCAGGTGCCCTGGCTCGAACCGGATATCTGCGACCACCTGGAAAGTCTTCGGGCCCAAGGTGTTCGGCAGGTCGTCGTGCAGCCGGTGGGTTTCGTCTCGGATCACCTGGAGGTGGTCTGGGATCTCGACAACGAGGCTGCCGAGAAGGCGCGCGAGCTGGGCTTGGATTACGTCCGTGCCGACACTGTCGGCACCGACCCGCGCTTCATCGAGATGATCGCCGATCTGGTGGCCGACTACGCCGACGGCGGTGGGGATTTGACGGCGCTGGGGTGTGCCGACAACGGCCGAACATGCCGCTCCGAGTGCTGCGTGCCGGTGTCACGACCGTCCGCCGCGCCTGGCGCAGTGGAGCCTACTTCGGCCGGCGATACTCGGCGATCACCTGATTGACCGCCGTCGCACGGGCGGACCGCGCCAGCGCACCGAGTCGGCGTAGGCGGGCGTCGGCGAGTTCGACGTGTCCCGCGGTCATCCCGAATGTCGGTGCCTGCGCGCCGGCGAGGGTGACGATTGCCTCCACACGCGCCGCCGAGTCGATCACCCTACCGGCCCGCGCGTCGTCGTGGGGTGGCAGCGTGATCTGGTGGCGCGCAGTGAGCATGGCCAGAGCCGAGCGCAGTGCGGAGGGATTCATCCGGATTCCGCTGCTGCCCAGCGTGCCCACGATGTCGGCGGTCTCCCGGACAGCCTCTCGCAGGTCGTATTCGATCTGGCCCAACGAGTCCGACGCGGCGGCGGCCACCGGGCGGTCGTACCGGTGCGCCGACCATCGACACGTCTCGCCGACCAAGGTCGGTACCAGACCAAGGGTGGTGCCGTCGGATTGTTCCTCCACCAACAGAATCTCCCCGGCGATCAGCGCCGCGGCGGTGGCCGGACCCGGCGGCAGGCCTTGCGGATCACCGGCCGTCGGCAGCCGCACCGACAGTCCCTGGCCGCCACGGAGCAGGGCGAGGAGTCCGAGACGGGCGTGTTCGTCGGGCCCGTTGGTGTCGGCGGTGCGGACGACATCGTGCCGGTCGGCGAACTCGCTGAGGGTGTCGGTCACGTCGTCGGGCGCGCAGCGACCCGCCAACCACGCAGCGGCCCACGTTCCCAGCGCACAGCCGGGCCACGCGGGTGGTCCGGAGGTGATGAGGTCAGTACTGGTCATGGCTTCTCCACGATAGGTGAGTCACTGGTTGGCAGCCGACTCGGCGTGCCCGCGCCGAATCGGCAGCGCGGGGTTCTACGGTGGCTCATCGTGAGCGAAGACCGATACGGACGTGATGTGCTGGCGAACCCGCGCCGCACCAAACCTCGTGCACCGGAGGTCGCCGCCGAGCGCGATCTGGTCGTCGAGGACGCGGCGACCGGATTCTGTGGTGCTGTCGTCGGCCTGGAGAAGAGTTACTCCGGTGATCTCGTGCGGTTGGAGGACCGCCATGGCATCACCCGGGTGTTTCTCATGCATCCCGCCGCATTCCTGATCGACGGTCGGCCGGTGACCCTGGTGCGCCCGCGTACCCGGGGACCGCAGGTCTCGTCTACCACCGCGTCGGGGTCACGGTCGGCGCCACGCACCCGGGCCAGGACGGCACGGGCCAGTCGGATATTCGTCGAGGGGGTGCACGACGCGACGCTGCTCGAGCGGGTCTGGGGCGACGACCTGCGCGCCGAGGGTGTCGTCGTGGAGAGTCTCGACGGTCTCGACAATCTCGACGGAGTGCTCGCCGAGTTCGGGCCGGCACCGCATCGCCGTGCGGGCGTGCTCGTCGATCACCTGGTCGCGGGATCCAAGGAGATGCGGTTGACCGGTGCCGTCGGCGAGCACGTGTTGGTGTGTGGGCATCCGTTCATCGACGTGTGGGAGGCGGTGAAGCCGGCGTCGGTCCGCATCGAAGCCTGGCCGCAGATCCCGCGCGGAATCGACTGGAAGACAGGCATCTGCAGCCAGTTGAGGTGGGGTACTCCGCAGGACGGGTGGCGTCGGGTACTGGCCGGTGTCAACGACTATCGCGACCTGGAGGTCGAACTTCTGCGCTCAGTCGAAGAGCTCATCGACTTCGTCACCGCCGCCGACGGGGATCAGTGACCGCTGCCCGATTCGGGCGAAACGCGCCGCCTGTGGTCTCTGGCACACTGGAGACATGACCGCACTGCTGTGGTTGGTGGCCGCGATGCTCCTCGTGATCACCGAGATGTTCGTCGGCGATCTGGTCCTGCTCATGCTCGGTGGGGGTGCATTGGCGACGGCGGGTGTGAGCTTCGCGCTGGACACACCGATCTGGGTGGACGGTGTCGTGTTCGCGGTCACCTCGGTGCTGTTGCTCGGCGTGGTTCGCCCGGTTGCCCGGCGGCACATGCTCAATCGGCCCTCGGTGCTCACCAACACCGAAGCCCTCGAGGGGCGGCACGCGGTTGTCACCGAACGGGTGGACGAACACGACGGCCGGGTCAAGATCGGCGGTGACGTGTGGTCGGCGCGGACCCTCGATCCCGGTGAGGTCATCGAACCGGGTATCGAGGTCACCGTGGTGCAGATCGACGGTGCAACCGCGGTCGTATGGAAAGGCTGACCGGATGGAAGGGTTGACGTAGCTCATGGAGTACATCGGACTGATCGTGGTCGCCGTGCTGGTACTGCTCGTGGTGGTGGTGCTCGCGAAGTCGGTGGCCCTCATCCCGCAGGCCGAGGCCGCGGTCATCGAACGACTCGGTCGCTACACCCGTACCGTCTCGGGTCAGCTGACCCTGCTGCTGCCCTTCATCGACCGCATCCGCGCCCGAGTGGACATCCGCGAACGCGTCGTGTCGTTTCCCCCGCAACCGGTGATCACCGAGGACAACCTCACGCTGTCCATCGACACCGTCGTCTACTTCCAGGTGACCAATCCGCGGTCGGCGGTCTACGAGATCGACGACTACATCGCAGGTGTGGAGCAATTGACCATCACCACGCTGCGCAATGTCGTCGGCGGTATGACGCTCGAGGAAACCCTCACCTCCCGCGACTCCATCAACGGCCAACTGCGCGGTGTGCTCGACGAGGCCACCGGACGCTGGGGATTGCGTGTGGCCCGTGTCGAGCTGAAGAGCATCATGCCGCCGCCGTCGATCCAGGAATCGATGGAGAAGCAGATGAAGGCCGACCGGGAGAAGCGCGCGACCATTCTCTCGGCGGAGGGACAGCGTGAGTCGGCCATCAAGACCGCCGAGGGCAACAAGCAGAGTCAGATCCTCGCGGCCGAGGGCGCCAAGCAAGCCGCGATCCTCGGCGCCGAAGCCGATCGGCAGTCGACGATCTTGCGCGCGCAGGGCGAACGAGCCGCGTCGTACCTCAAGGCGCAGGGTGAGGCCAAGGCGATCGAGAAGACTTTTGCGGCGGTCAAGGCCGCCAAACCCACGCCCGAATTGTTGGCCTACCAGTACCTGCAGCAGTTGCCCGAGATGGCGAAGGGGGAGGGCAGCAAGGTGTGGGTAGTGCCGTCGGACTTCGGCTCGGCGCTCCAAGGCTTCGCCAAATCGTTCGGCGTACAAGGCGACGACGGTGTGTTCCGCTACGAGCCGACTGCCGACGAGCCGTCGGCGATCGACGAATCCGAGACCGAAGACTGGTTCTCGCTCGCGTCGGATCCGAAGGTGGCCCAGGCGGTCGCCGAAGCAGAGGCAGTGGCACGCAAACCGGTGGCGCCCGAGGTCACCGCACGGGCCACCCGTGCTCTGTCCTTCGAAGCCGACCGGCAGCGGGGCGCGAGTCCGGCAGCGGATCCGTCCGACGCCGGTGATGAGAGCCCCACCAGCCGCTGAGAACGTGGCTTTACATTGCTCCCCGTGGAGCGTGTCCTCACATTGCTCCCTGAGCCTGAATCCGTGGATGGGTTGTCGGGCGGGTGGGGTTGTGGTGTATGAATGCCTGGTTGTGTTGTGGGCGTGAGGCATTCACTGACC
>NZ_JBITWL010000016.1:0-126596 GCF_044543825.1 Gordonia sp. NPDC062954
CGCCTGATCACCCTGGGGCTGAGCACCACCAACAACACCTGGACCCTGACCACCGCCTGACCCCGCGGGGCAAGCGCCCGAGCAACACTCGCCCGCGATCAACAGACCCAGCATTACCGACGGCCAGCCGCACACAGACCACTTCTTCAGCAGCCTCCTAGCGGCTCGCGACTACTCGACCACCGGGAACCACGACCACTCGACCAACCGGTAACAGCGACCACGACCACCGGAAACGGCGACCACGACCACCGGAAACAACGACCACTCGACCACCGGGAACAACGACCAATCGACCACCGGAAACAGCGACTAAACACCCCGAAACGACGACACCACCTTGCTTCGGAAGCAAGGTGGTGTCGTCGTTGTGGGGTATCTGCCTCGGGCTTAGCTCGCTTCGCCCTTGCCCTCGCCGGCATTGGTCAGCTCGGCAGGGGCGTCGGGCAGCTCTCGGGGCTTCTCCGAGCCGCTGAAGACGAACCGGGCGTCTTCGCCGTCGTCCTCGCCGTCCCAGCCTTCGACGTCGACCAGCACGATCTGACCCGCGGTCAGCTCGTTGAACAGGATCTTCTCCGAGAGCTGATCCTCGATCTCACGCTGGATGGTGCGTCGCAGCGGACGGGCACCGAGCACGGGGTCGAAGCCACGCTTGGCGAGCAGCCCCTTGGCCTTGTCGGTCAGCTCGATGGCCATGTCCTTGTTCTTCAGCTGCTGCTCGACGCGGGTGATCATGAGATCGACCATCTCGATGATCTCCTGCTGCGTCAGCTGGTGGAACACGATGACGTCGTCGATACGGTTGAGGAACTCCGGCCGGAAGTGCTTCTTGAGCTCGTCGTTGACCTTGAGCTTCATCCGCTCGTAGTTCGACTGCGAGTCGTCTCCGCTGGTGAAGCCCAGTCCGACGGCCTTGGAGATGTCGGACGTACCGAGGTTCGAGGTAAAGATCAGCACCGTGTTCTTGAAGTCGACCGTGCGTCCCTGACCGTCGGTCAGACGGCCGTCCTCAAGGACCTGCAACAAGGTGTTGTAGATCTCCTGATGGGCCTTCTCGATCTCGTCGAACAGCACCACCGAGAACGGCTTGCGACGCACCTTCTCGGTGAGCTGGCCGCCCTCTTCGTACCCGACGTAGCCAGGAGGAGCACCGAACAGCCGCGACGCCGTGAACCGGTCGTGGAACTCGCCCATGTCGATCTGGATGAGCGCGTCGTCCTCGCCGAACAGGAAGTTCGCCAAAGCCTTGGAAAGCTCGGTCTTACCGACACCGGACGGGCCGGCGAAGATGAATGAACCGGACGGGCGCTTCGGGTCCTTCAGGCCGGCACGGGTACGACGGATCGCCTTGGAAACGGCCTTGACCGCGTCCTCCTGGCCGATGATCCGCTTGTGCAGCTCCTCCTCCATGCGGAGCAGACGGGTGGTCTCCTCCTCGGTGAGCTTGAACACCGGGATGCCGGTCCAGTTGCCGAGGACCTCGGCGATCTGCTCGTCGTCGACCTCGGCCACGACGTCCATATCGCCGCTGCGCCACTGCTTTTCCCGCTCGGCACGCTCGCCGACGAGCTGCTTCTCCTTGTCGCGGAGATTCGCGGCCTTTTCGAAGTCCTGCGCGTCGATCGCGGACTCCTTCTCCTTGCGCGCCTCGGCGATGCGATCGTCGAACTCGCGCAGGTCTGGCGGAGCGGTCATCCGGCGGATACGCATGCGGGCACCGGCCTCGTCGATGAGGTCGATCGCCTTGTCGGGCAGGAACCGGTCGTTGATGTAGCGGTCGGCCAGCGTCGCAGCCGCGGCGAGTGCACCATCGGTGATGGACACCCGGTGGTGGCTCTCGTAGCGATCGCGCAGACCCTTGAGGATCTCGATGGTGTGCTCGACGGACGGTTCGCCAACCTGCACCGGCTGGAACCGGCGCTCCAAGGCGGCGTCCTTCTCGATGTACTTGCGGTACTCGTCGAGGGTGGTGGCACCGATGGTCTGCAACTCACCGCGGGCCAGCTTCGGCTTCAAGATGCTGGCGGCGTCGATCGCGCCCTCGGCGGCACCGGCCCCGACCAGCGTGTGCAGCTCGTCGATGAACAAGATGATGTCGCCGCGGGTGTTGATCTCCTTGAGCACCTTCTTGAGGCGTTCCTCGAAGTCACCGCGGTAGCGGCTGCCCGCGACCAGCGAACCGAGGTCGAGGGTGTAGAGCTGCTTGTCCTTGAGCGTCTCGGGCACCTGGCCGTTGACGATGGCCTGGGCGAGGCCCTCGACGACGGCGGTCTTGCCGACGCCGGGCTCGCCGATGAGCACCGGGTTGTTCTTGGTGCGGCGGCTCAGCACCTGCATGACCCGCTCGATCTCCTTCTCGCGCCCGATGACCGGGTCGAGCTTGGCCTCGGCGGCGGCCGCGGTCAGGTTACGGCCGAACTGGTCGAGCACCAGCGAGGTCGACGGGGTGCCGGACTCGCTGCTGCGTCCGCCGGTGCCGGCCTCCTGCGGCTCCTTGCCCTGGTAGCCGGACAGCAACTGGATGACCTGCTGGCGGACCCGATTGAGGTCGGCACCCAGCTTGACCAGCACCTGAGCGGCCACGCCCTCGCCCTCACGGATGAGGCCGAGCAGGATGTGCTCGGTACCGATGTAGTTGTGTCCGAGCTGCAGCGCCTCGCGCAGCGACAGCTCCAGGACCTTCTTGGCGCGCGGCGTGAACGGGATGTGTCCCGACGGCGCCTGCTGGCCCTGGCCGATGATCTCCTCGACCTGGCTGCGGACACCCTCCAAGGAGATCCCGAGTGACTCGAGTGCCTTGGCGGCCACGCCCTCGCCCTCGTGGATGAGACCCAGCAGGATGTGCTCGGTGCCGATGTAGTTGTGGTTGAGCATCCGCGCTTCTTCTTGGGCGAGCACGACGACTCGTCGAGCGCGGTCGGTGAACCGTTCGAACATTGTTCTCCCTCACGTTGCTAGCGCCCCGGCCGTCGGTGACCACAGCGGCGTCGACTGCAGCGGTGTCATAGGTGACGACCAGCCTGCTTCCACTCTAGTGGTCGCTTCAGGTGCAGCTACAGTTAACGCCGGTCGCAGATCATTCACGAAATGGTCATGGCGGGGGTTCTGCTTGTACAACCGCGCACGTCGGCGCTGTGTTCCGGCCTCAGTACGCCGAGAGCGAACGGCTCGTTGACGTGGTCATTTCTGCTGCAGGGCGAGCACGTTTCCGGACGGATCGGTGAACCAGGCGAGGTCGGGTCCCTGCTCGCCGCCCCGCGCGATCCCCCGCTCGTCGTGATCGAATTGCTCGTATCTGAGGAATTCGACGCCTCGGGCGACGAGATCGTCGACCGCTTCCTCGAGGTTCTGTACGGGGATGTTGAGGACGGTGAACTCGGCCGGCCGGTGGTCGGGTTTCGGGTAGACCAACACCGTGGTGGTGCGGTTGATGCGCACACCCAACACCCCCACCTCCAGGTGGAGAACCCGCATACCCAGCACATCGCGATAGAACGTCGACGCGGCATCGAGGTCGATGACGGCGAAGCTGCTGTACGCCGACGTCGGTGTGCTCATCTGCGCTTCGAGTTCGTCGGAGATCCGGACGATCTGCAGCCAGTTGCCGTCGGGATCGGTGACGGTGCCGAAATAGGTGCCTCTTCCTTTGTCCTCGAGGGGGCTGATCCAGTCCGCCCCCAGGTCGTCGATCCGAGCGGCTGTGGCGACCGGGTCATCGACTTCGACGTTGAGGATCAGGCGTGCACCGCCGGTGGCGCGCCCCGACACGTCGTCGCGCTGGTCGAACATGATGTAGAAGCCGTCGAGTTCCATGATCTCGTAGCCCGGCGCATCCGGGTCGGTCTGGATCTCGGCTTCGAAAACGGTGGCATACCAGCGCGCGAGGCGCTTCGGGTCGTCGCTGGACAGGAGCATGGAGGAAATCGTCGCGGTGGCCATGTTCCATACTGACCGGCCCCGCGCGCCGAAGTCATCGGTATCGGCATCGTCTGGGCTGCGATACAGCTCAGCGTCGGAACGAGTCGATGACCCGATCGAGCACGACGAGGACCTCTGCGGTAGCGGTGCCCTTGTCATCGGCGGCGGCCACGTACAGCGCGGATTCGTCGAGCGCGCCGATGGCGACGTGCGCGATCGGACGCACCGGCTGGTCGTCGATCTGCCCGACCGCGATGGCGGCCTGCAATATGCCCTCGATCAGCGCGAAGCCGAACTCCTCGCCGCGGGCCCGCCACTCGCTCCACCCGAGCACCGACGGCGCATCCACCAGCGAGATCATGTGCACCGCCGGGTCGGTCACCCGTTCAAGGAAGACCCGCACCCCGGCCTTCAGTGCAGCCAACGGATCAGTGACGGCAAGATCCCCGACGCGCTCGGCCACTTCCGTGGTGATGTCCTGTTCGACCTGGTCGTAGACCGCGGTGAACAGACCCTTTTTGTCGTCGAACTGGTGATAGAGGGCGCCGCGGGTCACGCCCGCCGCCGCCACGATGGCCTGGGTGCCGACGGCGGCATAGCCGTGTTCACCGAACAGGCTTCGCCCCGCGGCGATCAATGCCGAACGGGTCGCTGCTGTTCGTTCCGCCTGCGTACGACGATTGACTTTCATACAGTCTGCACGTAACTTTCATACCGAGTGTTCGTAAGTGAGATATCAGCCTATGCGAGAGGCGCCGCCATCATGACCACGACCTCGACGATTACACTTCCCTCCGGCACCGTGGAGTACGCGTCCTACGGCCCTGACAAGAGTGCGCACCCGCCGATCGTGTTCATGCACGGCGTCGCCGTCGACCATCGGCTGTGGCAGCCGGTGGCCGAGATCCTGGCGGCGCGGGGATACCGCAGCTATGCGCCGACGATGCCGCTCGGGTCGCATCACATCCCGTGGGGCCCGTCTGCGGACCGGAGTCCACGCGGTGCGGCGCGACTGCTGCGCGAGTTCGTCGACCGACTCGGCCTGGCCGACGCCACGCTGGTTGCCAACGACACCGGCGGTGCGATCACCCAGTACGCGCTCGACGCAGACCCACACTTCGTCCGGGCCCTGGTGTTCACGAACTGCGATGCATTCGATCTCTTTCCGCCCCAACCGTTTCAGCTGGTGTTTGCGCTACTGAGACAGCGACTGCTCCTCAAGCCGCTGATCGAGACGATGCGGTGGCGGGCGCTGCGGCATTCGTCGCTCGGCGTCGGTCTGCTCGTCACCGATCCCGACCCTGACCTGACCCGGTCAGTGTTCGAACCGCTGCGCACCGACGCGCGCATCCGCGACGACCTCATCGCATTCCTGCACGAGATCGATCCGGCCGACCTCGCAGCGGTCACGCCACGGATGTCGCGAGTCCAGGTGCCGGTGGCCATGGTGTGGGGTACCGGCGATCGGTGCTTCACTCTCGAGCACGGCCGCCGCTTCGCGGACGTCTTCGGCGACGCGCAGTTCATCGAGGTGCCGCACGCACGCACCTTCGTCTCGCTCGATCAACCTCAGGCCGTCGCGGACGGCGTGGTGGCGGCATCGGCTCGGTCGGATCGCTGACGCGGGTCGGTTCGGATAGCGCGGGTCGTCGACGGCCCGCGTGACCCGAGTGGGACCGCGCGACCGAAGACAACCCGCGTCAACGCCGACGCCTCAGCCGTCGCCACGAAGAAATTTCCCCGATCGGGCGTCGGGTTTCGCCTCCCACGGACGACGATGAAGGTGTGAGCAGCGAACACGAGGGCTCTCCCGGAGGTGGGGCGCCCGCACTGCTGGCGGTGTACGACGATGCGCTGCCGGCGGTGTACGGCTACCTGCTGCGCCGGTGCACGGATCAGCGGGTCGCCGAGGACCTCACCTCCGAGACGTTCCTGGCCGCGATGGACGCCGTCCGACGCGACGACACAGCGCGGCCGACGACGCCGTGGCTGATCGGGGTGGCCCGGCACAAGCTGGCCGACCACTGGCGGCGGATGCAACGCACACCCGACCCGGTCGAGGAGGTGCCCGACACCGGCGACGACGAGTGGGACGCCCACCTGGACCGGATGGTCGCCCACCACACCCTGGCCACCCTGTCCCCGACCCATCGCGCGGTGCTGACTCTGCGCTACGTCGATGACCTCCCGGTCGGCGACTGTGCGGCACTACTCGACCGGACCGTCGGGGCCACCGAAGCGTTGCTCACCCGGGCCAAGCGGGCCTTCCGCGCGGCCTATCCGGATACCGACACCCGATCCGGATCCACCGGCTCGCGGAGAGGAGGTCACGCATGAGCGAGTACAACCGCACCGAACACGGCGGCAGCACACCGCCTGACCCGTTCGTCGCCCTGCGGGCCGCCGATGCCCCGGGCTGGACCGACCCGGTCGCACCCGACGCCGAGTTCACCCGGCGACTGCGGGACCGACTCGAACGCGGCGCGACCCTACCCCAAGGAGTTCTCATGAGTACCGCCACCGAACTGAACGCAGCGACCACCCACGACGACGAACCGGCCGTCGAACGTCCGGGCGCGCTGCCCTACCTCACGGTGCCCGACGGGCGGGCCGCCCTCGACTGGTACGTCGAACATCTCGGCGCACGCCTGCGCGGTGAGCCGATCATCATGGACGACGGGCGACTCGGCCACGCCGAACTCGAGATCGGCGGGGGCGCCATCTATCTCGCCGACGAATTCGGGGACATGGGCCTGCGTGCACCGCAGCCCGGCCACGTGTCGGTCAGCCTGATGCTGGCCGTCGACGATGCGGACGCCGCCGTCGCCGCCGCCGAACGCGGCGGGGCTGCGGTGACGCGCGAACCCTACGAAGGGTACGGACATCGCACCGGGACGATCATCGATCCGTTCGGGCATCGGTGGATGCTCACCGGGCCGTCGGCGATGGGCGCGGAGGCCGCCGACCGCATCCGCACCGGCGACATCGTCTACATGTCATTGCAGACCCCGGATGCCGCACGCGCGGCCGCGTTCTATGGCGCGGTACTGGGATGGGACTACGACCCGCAAAGCCGACAGGTCACCAATCTCGGCCACCGCCTGGGTATCTCGGATGCCGGCGGATACGGCTCGAACACATTGTTCTGCGTGTACGCGGTCGACGATTTCGACACCGCACGAGCTGCGATCCGGGCCGCGGGCGGTAGCGCCGCCGACGACGTCACCGAGGTGGGCCGCGACGGCGCGCACGTTCTCGACGCCGTCGACGATCAGGGCGTCGCATTCTCTGTGCACGTCCCTGCACCCGGGACGACGCGGACGGATCAGCACCCACGTGGAGTCGGCGAGATGTCGTATCTGACCGTCCAGACGCCGTCAAGCGCCCGCTACCGCGCTTTTTATGGCGCCGTGCTCGGCTGGGAGTTCCGCGCCGGTCGGATCGACGACGGCTGGGAGGTCGACGACGTGCATCCCCAGATCGGGATCGCCGGTGGCGCCGACGATCAGCGGGCCGTTCCGATGTGGAATGTGCCCGACATGGACGCCGCGGTCGGCCGGGTTCGCGCCGCGGGTGGACGGGTCATCACCGACCCGGACGCGCAGGCCTACGGGATCATGGCCTACTGCTCCGACGATCAGGGCGCCGAATTCTATCTGGGTCAGCTCTTCTGACCGTCGTAGGCCGCCCGCGACCGGTCGACGTCGTCGACATGTGCTTCGACGAACTCGATCAATCCGGTCAATCGGGCGGCCACGGCCGCTCCGAGATCGGTGAGCGAGTACTCCACCCGAGGCGGGATCGCTTGCAGCACTGATCGATTCACGAATCCATCCCGCTCGAGGGCCTGCAGGGTCACCGACAGCATCCGTTCACTGACACCGTCGACCCGGCGCCGCAACGCATTGAACCGCATGTCACTCTCCCCCAAAGCGACCAGCGCGAGCAGACCCCAGCGACTGGTCACGTTCTGCAAGATGTCTCGCGACTGACAGTTCCTCGCGAAGACGTCGGCCACAAACGCCTGATCGGCCTCGTCACGCCCTGGATGCGGGGCGGGGTGCGCTGCGGACATGGCCTTCATCCTACCCAAACCGTGCACACTGTGCTTACCATCACGCTTGCACTATACAAATAGTAAGTGCACCATCGATGGATAGCGGTGGTCGCCCGGCGATGGGCGCGACCCGTAGCCACCACAGACGCACACCGACACAGAGGAGAAGTCATGACCACATACGCAGTGACCGGAGCGACCGGCGGACTCGGCGGCTCAGCCGTTCGCGCCCTGATCAGTCGGGGAGTCGAACCCGGTGACATCGTTGCGGTGGCACGCGACGCCGCCAAGGCCTCCGAACTCAGTGATGCGGGCGTGAATGTCCGGGTGGCCGACTACACCGACCGCGCCGCACTCGACACGGCCCTCGCGGGAGTCGACAAGCTGCTCATGGTCTCCGGCTCCGAGGTCGGACAGCGCGTCGCGCAACACACCAATGTGATCGAGGCCGCGGTGGCCGTCGGCGTCGACCTGATCGCGTACACCAGCATCCTTCGCGCCGACAGCTCTCCCCTGGCACTGGCCACCGAACACGTCGCCACCGAGAAGATCCTGGTCGACAGCGGAATCGGGTTCGTGCTGCTCCGCAACGGATGGTATTCGGAGAACTACCTGTCGTCCGCGCCGACCGCGATCGAGGGCGGGGTGTTCTACGGAAGTGCCGGCGACGGCCGCGTCGCTCCGGCGGCTCGCTCGGATTACGCCGACGCCGCCGCGTCGGCACTGCTCTCCGCCGGCCCGGGCGAGATCTTCGAACTCGTCGGTCCGCAGCATCTGTCGTATGCCGACATCGCGGCAACCTTTGCCGAGGTCGACGGGCGGGAAGTGCGTTACCAGAACCTCCCGGAGGCCGACTATGCCGCAGGATTGGTCGATGCCGGAATCCCCGCGCCCTTCGCCACGGTGTTGGCCGATTCCGATGCGGGAGTGGGTTCCGGTGCGCTCGACTCCGACTCGACCGACCTGATCGACCTACTCGGACGTCCTGCCGTGTCGTTCACAGAGGTCATCCGCGGCGGGCTCGCCTCCACGATCTGACCCTCGGTGGCGTCACGGCTCAGGATGCCGCCCGCACGAGTCCCACGACGATGACCGCGACACCCGCCGTCGACGCCACCGCACGGATCACATTCCAGCGCACCCAGGGTCCGACGAAGTCCGCCCACGGCGCCGTCGCCGCATCCGCCTCCACGCGGCCCACCGCGTCGAGGCGATTGTTCAACGGCACATTGAATCCCAGGGTGATCGCGACGGACATCGAGGCCAGGGCAAGACCCACGACCAGATACCAGCGCAGCGGGTCACCCCAACACAGCAGCACCCCCAGGCCGCCGAACACCAACGGGCCCAGAAAGATCAGCGCGAACAGCGGGTTCACGATCGCCACATTGATCCGCTGCATCGCGGCCACAGCCGCCGGTGCGGCGGTCCGCTGCAGTCCGGGCATGATGGCGTAGGCAAAGGCCGACAACAGCCCGGCGGTCAGCGCCGAGGTCACCACGGTGAGGACGACAAGCACGTCGCGGAGTGCGCTCATCACGAGACTTGTTGCATCATCTCGGAATTCACGAAATCGGCGAAATCACGGGCCGGTCTGCCCAGCACGTGCTCGACATCGTTGCCGATGCGACTGTTACGACCGTCGAACAGGGTGCCGAACAACGTCATCAGAACGCCGATATCGGCGGAGGAAAGACCGTACTGCGACAACATCTGCCGATAGCCGTCGAGGGTGACCTCGGTGGCGAGGATGTCGACTCCGCGCGCCCGGCCGATCTCTGCCGCAGCCTCGGCGAAAGTGAGCAGACGGGGCCCGGTGAGATCGTAGGTCTGTCCGGCGTGCGGGTTCACACCCGCGGCCCGGTCGAGCAGCGCGGCGACCGCAACCTCGGCGATGTCGTCGGTGTGGATGAACGGTTCGCCGACCGCACCCACCGGGAGGGTGAGCGAACCCATGGCGATCTCGGGCGCGAAACCGCCCTCGGAGAAGTTCTGGTCGAACCAGGCACACGACAGCACCGTGGAATCGATGGCGGCGGCATGCACGACGCGACCGGCCGCCTCGGCCTCGGGCTCGCCGCGCCCGGCGAGCAACACCAGTCGCGTGACCCCAGCGGACTCCGCGCGCCGTACGAGTTCGGCGACGTCGTCGACAGCGCCGGAGACGATCAGGTCTGGCTGGTACGAGATGTAGACCGGACCCGCACCGTCGAGCGCCGGGGCCCAGGTGGTGCGGTCGGTCCAGTCGAACCGGGTCGCACTCGACCGGCTGGCGCGCCGGACGTCGACGCCACGGGTATCGAGCAGGTCGGCGACGCGCCGCCCGACTTTGCCGGTCGCGCCGATCACCAGGACGGAGTTGGTTGTTGTCGAAGATGCCTGCTGAGTTGTCATGTCCTCAGTCCACCCGGCTCGGGCGAGACGATCCATGGCCATTTCGCTCGATTCCATACGCACTCGTCTCGGCGGCGTAGCATCGAGCCCGTGGACGCACTGGGAAGCCTGCTCAACGGGCCGCGGGCCCGGAGTCCGATGATGCTGCGGGTGGTGATGCGATCGCCGTGGTCGATCCGGATCGAGGACACCGCACCGCTCACCGTGGTCACCGTCACCCGCGGCACCGCCGTCCTCACCTACGACGATGGGACCACACACCGCGTGGTGCCCGGCGACGTCGCCCTGGTGCGTGGCACACACCCATACGCGGTGGGAGATCAGGCGGGCACCGACTGGGTGGCCCGGATCGACACACACGGCGACTGCTTCGACCCGACCGGCACCCACAGCGTGGCCGAGGACATGTGCTTCGGCGTGCGGTCGTGGGGCAACTGCGACGACGACACGTCCGCCGACGCGATCATGTTGATCGGCACCTACGCGACCGGCGAGGTCAGTCAACGACTACTCGACGCACTGGACCGGTGCACCGTGGTCCCCATGGGAGACCACCCCCTGGTGGGGTTGCTGGAGGACGAGATCGTGCGTGATTCGCCGGCCCAGGAAGCCGTCCTGAATCGACTGCTGGACCTGCTGCTCATCACCGGGTTGCGCCAATCGATGGAATCCGGTCGGATGCGTGCGACGCAGTGGTATCGGGCTCATTCCGATCCGGTGGTGGGCAACGCACTCCGGCTGTTACACAACGGTATCGAGGAATCGTGGACGGTGAGCTCGCTGGCGGCCGCCACCGGCGTGTCACGCGCGGTGCTGGCTCGGCGGTTCACCGAGCTGGTCGGCGAGCCGCCGATGGCGTACCTGACCACATGGCGGATGTCGGTGGCTGCCGACCTGCTGGCCGATCCCGCACTGTCGCTGCGCGCCGTGGCCCGCCGGGTGGGATACGGAACGCCGTTCGCATTCAGCGCCGCCTTCAAACGGCACCGCGGGATGAGTCCGGCAGCGTTTCGTTCTGCGCCATCGCGCGACGCTGCAGAACTCTCGGCACGCGCCACGTGATTCACTGATGGCCATGCCCGCCCGCTCCCCGCTGTCCGGTCCCGCACGGCGCCCACCCTTCGGCATGGGCACGGTCACGATGATCCTCGTCGCCGCGATGGTGGCGGTGTTCGCCGCAGTACTCGCCATCGGCACGCCGGCCGATCCGCAGCTGGACCATTCCGCCGGGCAACTCCGCAGCTACGACCGTGAACCCGATGTCGCCTGGACGCTGTCGGACGACACCCTGCCGGGCTACGGCGCCGGGCGGCGCGTCGAGGTCGTCGACACCTGGCAGGATCACTGGCTGATCAGCTATCCCTCGGGAATCGGACGCGCATTCCTTCTGGTGCACCGGTCATCCGGCACCGCCGTCTGGGATCAGCCGATTGTCGCAGGCCTCGGCGACTGCGCTTTCAACGGGTTCGGGCAGGTCGGCTGTGCGATCAAACTCGGCGGCGACGTCGGAGACGGTTTCTATCTCGTCGACGAGCGCGGCAACCTCGCCACCCCCACCACGCTCGACGACACCAAACAGATCGTCGGCGTGGGCACCGATTTTCTGCGGATCGATCAGGCGGGCTATCACGTGACCCTCCGCACCCCCGACGGACGCGAGATCTGGTCGCGCACATTCGCTGCGGCCGCATCCGCAGAGGTTCGTCCCGATGGAATGCTGGTCGTGGCGACCGCGGACAGCGGCCGGTACATCCTCGACCCGGCCACCGGCGCCGACCGACTGTCCTGCGCGCAATGCACCATCACCAGCTACCCGACCGGGATCACCGTCCAGTACGACGCAACCGCAGAACAGCGAGTGGAGACCTACGCCGTGGACGGCGACGACCTACGCACTCCGGCGACGTCGGTGTCCGACGGACTGCGCGTCGTCGGCGGGCCGTCGGTCCTTCCGGTGCTCACCGGCACCGGCGACAGCCAGGTGCAGATGGCGCAGGGACGCTACGAGATTCGCGATCCCGCACAAGCGGATGCACTATGGCAGATCACTGATCCCGAACTGTCGAAGGCCAACACCAAACCCTGCGGAACCGAAGTGGCCTTCGCGCTGAAGGACCGGTCACGGATCTTCTACGGCCTCGCCGACGGTGACCGGATCGGCGCCATGGCGCCCCCGAGCTTCGAGACGCCCGGTGAGAACATCGACAATCTGAACTGCATCGGCTCCGCCGGAACAAATCTCGTCTTCGCCAATGCGGATCAGCTCACCGCGGTCGACGCCGAGACCGGCGAGATCGCGTGGACCAGGTCGATCGTGGGCGCCGCCAACGTCGTCGACGGATACCTCGTGCTCCATCAGGGTTCGAGCCTTTCGGTGCTGCGACCCAACTGACCTACCGATCACCGATCGGTGTGGCAGGCATCACAATTGCAGTGTGACGCGCTCGACCTGCGTACCGTCGCCGACGATCAGCAAGCGGTCAGGAAGCTCTCAGACTCGGCAGCGCCGCGCTCCCACCACGGCGCGGGTTTCGGGTACGGTCGGGCGCGGCCATGGCCAACCGGGCTTGTGTGCCGGCCCGTATTGTCCGAAATCGTTGTCCGCGAGGTTGATCCGTTTGGGAAAGCACTCCGCTCCGCGTTCGTTGCCGTTCGCCGGAAACCCTGGTCCGACGTCAGCACGCTCGCGCAGCCGGTCGCACCGATCACGCCGGCCCCGCCCGCCATGGCTGGCCGCCACCGTCGTCCCTCTGGGCGTCCTGGCTGCGGCGGCCACCACCACCGCGGGTGCCGGGCAGTCCGCAGCACCGCTGGCCTCGACGGTTGACTCGGTGGCGACACCGGCACCCAATCCGCTGCCCCCGGAGGCCGCCACGTCGCCTGCTGCACCACCCCCACCGCCACCACCGGCACCCCCACCGCCGCCACCCGAGCCCGCCAGTGTCGTCAGTGGAGCGGTCCCGGTGGCCAACTATGATGCCTATCGTGATGCTGCACAGTCGATAGCGCGGACAGACCCTAGCTGCGGCATCGAGTGGCCGATGATCGCGGGGATCGGTCGGGTGGAATCCCATCACGCGAACAACGGGGACGTCGACCCGTCCACCGGAGATCTCCGGGCGCCGATCTACGGACCGATCCTCAACGGCACCCTGGCAGGCAACGAGGTGATCGCCGACACCGACGGTGGCGAGCTCGACGGCGACACCCGCTACGACCGGGCGGTGGGCCCGATGCAGTTCCTCCCGTCGACCTGGGAACATTACGCGGCGGACGGGAGCGGCGACGGGAAGGCCGACCCGCAGAACGTCTTCGACGCGGCGCTGACAACCGCGACCTACCTGTGCGACGATCACGGCGACCTGCGCAATCCACGTGCTCAGGTGAGCGCGATCCTGCGCTACAACAATTCGATGGACTACGTCGACGACGTACTCGGTTACGCTCGCACCTATTGATCCCAGGCGGTCAGGGCTCGCTCAGAAAGGCCTGCAGCGCAGCCGAATACATCGGCACGTCACCGGCGCCCATCAGTTCGCGCGCGCTGTGCATGGCCAGCTGCGGAGCGCCGACGTCGATGGTCGTCAAGCCTGTTCGGGCTGCGGTGATCGGACCGATCGTTGAGCCACAGGGCAGGTCGGCGCGATGCGTGTACCGCTGCATCGGCACTCCGGCGGCTTCGCACGCGACGGCGAAGATCGCCTCCCCCAACGCATCCGACGCATAGCGCAAATTCTGATTGACCTTCAGCACCGGGCCGCCGTTGACCGCGATCCGGTGTGCCGGTTCATGCCGCTCCGGGTAGTTGGGGTGGGTGGCGTGCGCCATGTCACCGGAGACGCACACACTGCCGGCCATCGCCTGCAGATAGTCCGCGCGAGATCCTCCACGGGCCAACACGATTCGTTCGATGATCGTCGCCAGGAAATCCGAGGCGGCACCGCGTTCCGAGCCGCTGCCGACCTCCTCGTGGTCGAACAGCGCCAACACCCGCGTCGGGATCGCCGGCGCGCCGTCGAGCAGCGCTCGTAGACCGGCGTAACAGGTGCCCTGGTTGTCCAGCCGCGGCGCGCTCAGCAACTCGTTGTCAGCGCCGATCAGCTGACTCGGCGCCACATCGTGGGTCATCAGTTCCCAGCCGAGCACGGTGGCGGGGTCGATCCCGGCGTAGCCGGCGGTCCACTCGAGCACGTCGGGTGCGTCGCTGTCCAACGACCAGATGCCGTCGAGATGGCGCTGCGGGTCCAGGGTGACACCCTTGCGGTCCTCGGACAGGTGGATCGCCAGTTGCGGCACCCGGATCACCGGTTCGGTGACGTGCACAAGCACGTGGTCCACGCGGTCGCCGGCTCGGTAAGCCAGCCGCCCCGATATTCCGAGGTCGCGGTCGAGCCATGAGTTGAGCCATGCTCCGCCGTAGGGCTCCAGCGCCACCATGCCGATCCCCGCGGACGTGCGTCCGGGTTTCTGCTTGACCCGCAGGTTCGGGCTGTCGGTGTGGCCGCCGACGATACGGAAGGAGTTGCCGCCGTCTCCCGCATCCCAGGCGATGATCGACCCACCCCGGATGACGTAATGACGTCCGGCGAGCGCAGCCCACTGGTCATCCTCGGCGAGGCGGGTGTAGCCGGCCGACTCCAGTTGCGCGGCGACGGTTGCGCAGACATGGAACGGCGACGGCGAGGCGTCGATGAATTCGCCGAGTCCCGCAGCCGTCGCGCTGGTCGTCAAGGTGGTCACAACAGGGCCTCCGATCTCTTCGGTGTCATCTCGGTCGCGGAATCGGCCGCGTGGTCGGGACGGGTAGACCTCCGACGGCCGCCATGGTCACCAGCATGGACAGCATCAGCACGAGTTCGCCGAGGTTGCCGACCCACAGCAACATGCTGCCGATCGGCGCGGCGATCAGCATGACCAGCGCGCCGACGAACAGCCATGGGAATCCGGCGTAGCGGAACGCCATCACGCCGAGGACCAGAATTGCGAGCACGGTGATGATGGCCGGTAGTGGCGGTCCGTCGAAACCGGCGTTGACATACCGCAGGGCGTCACCGGCGTCCTCTGGTTCGAGATCGAGGCGCACCACGTCCTCGACGAACCCGATCACCATCAGCATGACGACCAGCGCCCATCCACCGAGGGTGACGTTGCGGGTGCGTGCCTGCTCCACACCGAGGCGACCGACGAGGTTGCCGGCGACGACGATCAGGAGGGGCATCGCGATCGCGTGAATCCAGAAGCGCGGCAGGTTGATCGCCGACAGGGTGTCGCCGTAGCCAACCAACCGGCCGACCGCGACGGCGATGTTGTCGTAGGCCACGCCGAGGCTGATCGCCCCCAGCAGCATCGCCACTGCGCCCACCCGCGACGTCAGACGAAATGCGAAGGCCGCCACCACCAGCATGGCGGCGCCGATCGCCACCATGATCACCGATGTCATCGGATCAAGCCGCGGCCAGTACCGAATCTATGACGGAGTAGAACAGACCCAGACCGTCGTCACTGGGACCGGTTAGCGGCTCGGTGGCGTGTTCGGGGTGCGGCATCAGCCCGACGATGCGACCGTCGGCGCTGGAGATGCCCGCGATGTCCAGTGACGAGCCGTTCGGGTTGCCGCCGGAGTAGGTGAACACGATCCGGCCTTCGCCCTCGAGTTCCTCGAGCTTGTCCTGTGGTGCCACGTAGCGGCCCTCGCCGGATTTCAGCGGGATGAGGATGTCGGCGCCGAGTTCGAAACGGGTGGTCCATGCGGTGGTGTTGGACTGCACCTTGAGCCACTCGTCGCGGCAGATGAAGTGCAGACCCTCGTTGCGGGTCAGCGCTCCGGGCAGCAGCCCTGCCTCGCACAGCACCTGGAAGCCGTTGCAGATACCCAGAACCGGCATGCCCTTGGCGGCGGCGTCGACAACCGAACCCATCACCGGGGCGAATCGGGCGATGGCACCGGCGCGCAGGTAGTCACCGTAGGAGAAACCGCCGGGCACGATCACCGCATCGACCGACTTCAGGTCAGCGTCGCCGTGCCACAGCTCCACCGGCTCGGCGCCGGCCAGTCGGGCAGCGCGGACCGCGTCGACGTCGTCGAGCGTTCCCGGGAAGGTGATGACCCCGATACGAGCTGTCATCGTCGATTTACTCCGCGACCCGTGAGACGTTGAAGTTCTCGATCACCGTGTTGGTGAGGAGCTCCTCGGCGATGCGCTCGAGGGTCACATCGTCGACGTTCTCGTCGACCTCGATCTCGAAGCGCTTGCCCTGTCGGACGTCGGCGATTCCAGAGAATCCCAAGCGGCCCAGGGCCCCCACGATGGCCTGGCCCTGCGGATCAAGGATCTCAGCCTTCGGCATCACATCGACCACCACTCGCGCCATGGGCAGTTGCTCCGTTCTCACAGGTGCGCAGTTCCGCGCTCAGCTTACCGGTTGGTCGCCCCCGTCGAGCGGGCGCCATGACTCGTGACTCCACCAGCCGAGTGGACGCGACAGGGCGTCCACTCGGGCGGGGATGGGACGGGTGGGCTAGAGGACGGCTTCGATGGCCGACACCACGGCCGGGTCGGTCGGCTCGGTGCGCGGACGGAAGCGGTTGACCACGGTGCCGTCGGCGTTCACCAGGAATTTCTCGAAGTTCCACTGCACGTCGCCTGCCTCCCCGTCGGCATCGGCGGTCTGGGTCAGGGCCGAGTACAGCGGGTGTTGATCGTCGCCCTTCACATCTGCCTTCTCCAGCAGCGGGAACGTGACGCCGTAGGTGGTCGAGCAGAAAGTGGCGATCTCCTCGGCGCTGCCGGGCTCCTGGCCCATGAACTGGTTGCACGGCATCCCGAGGACGGTCAGACCGCGCTCGCCATAGGTCTTGGCGATCTCTTCCAGTCCGGTGTACTGCGGCGTCAGGCCACACTTGCTGGCGACGTTGACCACCAGCAACGGGCCGGCGAAATCGGCGAGGTTCAGTGCGCTGCCGTCGAGCGCCTTGACGAGGATGTCCTTGACATTGCTCATGGCACCCGACGGTAGTCCCTCGCGACGAAGACCCGGGTGCCACTCGTCGTTTCGACGACGAGTGGCAGAGGACCGTTGACCAAGCGATCGCGAACACGTCCGGTGAGCCCGGTCACTCGGCGCGAGAGCTTATGGTGGATCTCACCATAGATTGCGTTGAAGAAATAGTTGCGTAGGCGTTAGCTTTTATCAGTGCTCTCGAACACCCCGTCTGTCGACGACCCTTCGGCTACCTCGGGATCTGTCGACGCCACCACCGGCAAATTGACCGAGTTCCTCGATCGACTGGCGTGCGTTGCCAAAGCGCAGACGATGGACTCGCTGGCCGCGGCCGATCTGACGTTCTCGCAAATGCGCGTGATGTTCGCGCTCGGAGCGCACGGCGACGGCGCCGAATCGATGTCGTTGAACGAGATCGCCGACCACATCAACCTTTCTCTGGCGGCGGCGGGCCGCACCGTCGACAAACTCGTCGGTGCCGGGCTCGTGCACCGTCGCGAGGATGCGACGGACCGCCGCGTCAAGCGCGTATCCCTCACCGCAGAGGGCAGTGACGTGATCACCTCCCACGTAAGCATCCACCGGGAACTCCTCCGCACCTTCGTGGCCGGACTTCCCGAACCGCTGCAGGTCGACCTCGGGGCCGCCATGGCCGCCATCGTCGACAACGACGTCGACTACTTTGCCGGACTTCACGGCGAGGAGATGCCCGACGCTGCTGCCCGCCCGTTCCAGGACAACACACAGAAAGTCACCTCATGACCTCCTCTTCGACTCCGGCGCACGCACATGCGGGCCCACCGGACACCAAACTGGACCGGCATGTCTTGATGGTTGCCGGTGTGGTGGTGCTCGGCGCCATCATGTCGATTCTCGACGTCACCGTGGTGGCGGTCGCGCAGAACACCTTCCAGCAGGAGTTCAACACCGACGCCGCAGGTGCGGCGTGGACCGCCACCGGCTACACCCTGGCGCTCGCCGCGGTGATCCCGCTGTCCAGTTGGGCGGCATCCCGATTCGGCACCAAGAAGGTGTATCTCACCTCACTCGTGCTGTTCATCCTCGGCTCGGTGCTGTGCGCACTGGCCTGGAACATCGGCTCACTCGTGGCGTTCCGCGTCATCCAGGGCCTCGGCGGCGGCATGCTGATGCCCATCGGCATGATGATCCTGACCAAGGCCGCCGGTCCGGAGCGGGTCGGCTCGGTGATGGCCGTCCTGGGTATTCCGATGCTGCTCGGACCCATCGGCGGCCCGATCCTCGGTGGCCTGCTCATCGAGAAGGCCAGCTGGCACTGGGTGTTCCTGATCAACGTGCCGATCGGCATCGCGGCGCTGATCTATTCGTGGTTCGTGCTGCGCGATGACGAAGAGACGTCCCGGCCGAAGATCGACGTCATTGGCCTGCTGCTGCTCTCGCCCGGTCTGGCACTGTTCCTTTTCGGTGTGTCGTCGAGCGCCGAACATCGCACATTCATGACCGCTGGCGTGTTGATCCCCGCCATCATCGGCGCCGTTCTGATCGCCGGCTTCATCTGGCACGCACTGCACACCGACAAGCCGCTGTTGGATCTGCGACTGTTCCGCAACCGCACCCTGTCGATCGCGGTCATCACGATGACCCTGTTCATGATCGCCTTCTTCGGCGCCGCACTGCTGTTCCCGCAGTACTTCATCGGCGTGCGCGGTGAATCGACCCTGACCGCTGGCTTGTTGCTGGCGCCGCAGGGCTTGGGCGCGATGATCACAATGCCGATCGCAGGCCGCATGACCGACAAGATCGGGCCCGGAAAGTTCGTCCTGACCGGCATCGTGCTGTTGACGGCGGGCATGAGCGTGTTCGTCTTCCTCGGCGCAGAGACCTCGTACCTGCTGCTGTGCGGTGCACTGTTCGTGCAGGGTCTCGGCATGGGTATGACGATGATGCCGATCATGTCCGCCGCGTTGGCGACGCTGAACAACGCCCAGGTCCCCGATGGCTCCACGCTGATGAACGTGGTGCAGCAGAGCTCGTCGTCGATCGGTTCCGCGGTGATCTCGGTGGTCCTGGCCAGCGGGCTGGCCGGCAGCATGCAAGCCGGTATCGCGATCACGTCGAACACCGCGCCGCAGAACCTGCCACCGGAGATGCAGGGCACTGCCCTGCCGCCGTCGTTCTTCGAGTCGGCTGCCGATGTCTTCGGGTCCACCTTCCTGGTCTCGGTGGTCCTGATCGCTTTGACCTTCATCCCGGCGCTGTTCCTGCCGCGCAAGAAGATCGCCTCGCCGCTGATCGAAGAGGACATGGATCAGCCGGCGCCGATCATCATGCACTAGGACCGCCGGCACCCACGTCCTGATCGCCACCAGCACGGCGGCCGACAGAACCCCGAAAATCACCGAGAGAACCCACCCGCGTCACACAGCGCGGGCCGTCATCCAAGACGGTGGGTTCTCTCGGTGATTTTCGGGGTTCTGTCGGCGTCGAAGCGGGGGTCTCGATACGCCGCTCGCCTAGCGGCTCACGACTACTCGACCAGCGGACGGCAGGCCTCGCGACTACTCGACCAGCGGTGCCGAAGGCTTCACCGCACCAGTCTGCTGCAGGATCCACGCCAATTCGAAGGCCACTTCCTCCCACTGCTTGTACCGCCCGCTGACACCGCCGTGGCCGGCCGACATCTCCGTCTTGAGCAGGATCGGATTCCCCGAGGTGCTCAGTTCTTGCAGTCGCGCAACCCATTTCGCCGCCTCGGTGAACAACACCCGGGTGTCGTTGAGTGAGGTGAGCGCGAGGATCGGCGGATATGGCTTCGCCTCGACGTTCTCGTATGGTGAGTAAGAACGCATATAGGCGTACACATCCGGATCGTGCAGGGGGTTTCCCCACTCGTCCCATTCGATGACCGTCAGCGGCAGCGACGGATCGAGGATCGAGGTCAGGGCGTCGACGAACGGAACCGACGCGAGGATGCCGTTGAACAGTTCCGGCGCCAGGTTGGTGACCGCCCCCATCAACAGACCGCCGGCCGAGCCGCCCTCGGCCACCATCTGTTGCGGCGTGGTCCACGTGGTGTCAACGAGGTATCGTGCCGCGTCGACAAAGTCGGTGAAGGTGTTCTTCTTGGTCAGCGTCTTGCCGTTGTCATACCAGTAGCGGCCCATCTCACCTCCGCCGCGCACATGAGCGAGGACGAAGACGACTCCCCGGTCGAGCAACGACAGCCGGGACACCGAGAACGACGGGTCGATGCTCGTCTCATAGGATCCGTAACCGTAAAGCAGCAGCGGCGCAGGACGATTGGCGTCGACCGTCGTGCGCCGCACGATCGACAGCGGGATCCGGGTGCCGTCGCCCGCGGTTGCCCATTCCCGCGTCTGCACGTAGTCGGCGGCGTCGTACCCACCGAGCACCGGCTGCCGTTTGAGCAGAACCAATTCGCCGGTGGCCACGTCCAGGTCGAGCACCTCGGTCGGGTCGACGAAACTCCCGTAACCGATCCGCAGTTTCGGCGTCACCCATTCCGGATTCGCTGCCAGCCCGGCCGAGCACAGCTCTTCACGGAACTCGACCTCATGGAAGTCCGTGAGGGTGGGTATACCGTCGATGCCGCGAAGGTCTGCGATGGCCAACTTCGGAAGTGCCGCTCGACGGTAGGACAACACGAGGTAGTCGCGGAATGCATCGAGGTCCTCGATCCGACGGTCCGGATCGTGCGCGATCAGTTCGCGCCGATCCGTGGGGTCGTCGACCGGCGCGATGTCGATCGCAAAGTTCTCGGCCTTCACCCCGTCCCGAATCTCGTTGTGCACGATGATGAACTGATCGGTTCCGTCGATTACCGCATGTTCCACCGAGTACTCCACCCCATCGACTCGCGGAGCGACACTTCGGAACTCGCCGGTGGGGTCGTCGGCAGCGAGCACATATACCTCGGTGGTGATCTTGGAGCCCACCCCGATCATGAGGTACTTGTCGCTGCGGGTGGCTCCCATGCCCACCCAGAACCGCTCGTCCGGCTCGTGGAAGACGCGAACATCATCGGCGTCGGCACCGATGTCGTGCCGCCACACCGTGTCTGGCCGCCAGGCATCGTCGACGGTCTGATAGAACACATGCTTCGCGTCGGCCGACCACACGGCGCCACCCGCAGTGTTCGGGATAACATCGTCGAGTAATTCACCGCTGCGAAGGTCCTTGAATCGCAGGGTGTATCGCTCGTCACCGACGATGTCGGTGCTGTACGCGAGCCAGTTCCCATCGTCGCTGACGGTCAACCCGCCGAGACTGAAGAAGTCGTGTCCGTCGGCTTCCACGTTGGCGTCGAGCAGGACCTCCTCGCCGGGCAGCGAGGCGTCGGCGGCCACCTCCGGTGGTGTCCAGTCATCGGGATCGACAATGGGACAGCGGCATCGGATCGCGTACTGCTTGCCCTCTTCGGTGCGGGCGTAATACCAGTACTGGCCACGGCGACTCGGGACCGACATGTCCGTCTCCTGCGTGCGGCTCTTGATCTCGCCGAAGATGTCCTTGCGTAGGCCGTCCAACTGGGCCGTGTGCGACTCGGTGAACGCGTTCTGGCCTTCCAGATAGGCGATGACCTCGGGATCGTCCTTGTCGCGCAACCACTCGTAATCGTCGACGAACGTGTCGCCGTGGTGGGTGCGCTCGCTGGGAACCTTTTTGGCGACCGGCGCGGTCAAGTCGGTGGTCACATCATCTCCTAAACATGGTCCGGCCAGTCGGCGAAGGATCTCTGCGAGATCCATTCGTAGGCCTCGATATAGCGTTCGCGGGTGCGTGCCACAACATCCTCGGGCAGCGCTGGCGGTGTTGTGTCGGCAGCCCGGTCCCAACCGGAATCGGGACCGGTGAGCCAGTTGCGCACGATCTGTTTGTCGAAGCTGGGCTGCACCTGCCCGGGCTGGTAAGTGGCCGCCTCCCAGTAGCGTGACGAGTCCGGTGTCAGCACCTCATCGGCGAGCACGAGCTCCCCGTCCGCACCCGATCCGAACTCGAACTTGGTGTCGGCCAAGATGATTCCACGTTCGGCAGCGAGCTGCGCACCCCGTCGGTAGATGTCGAGCGTGGCCGACCGCAGTCGGTCGGCGAGATCGGCACCTTCTTGTTCGACGACCCGCTCGAAGCTGATGTTCTCGTCGTGGTCGCCCTGAGCTGCCTTGGTGGCCGGCGTGAAGATCGGCTCGGGAAGCCGACTCGCCTCATCGAGCCCGGCGGGCAGCGCTACGCCGCAGACGCTGCCGCTCGCACGGTAGTCGAGCAGGCCCGATCCGGTGAGATAGCCACGGGCGACGCACTCCACCTGCACCATCGGCAGGCGGCGCACCACCATCGACCGACCCAGCGCCTCGGCGGGAATCCGTTCGTCGGTGGGCCCGCCGGCGAGGTGATTGGGCACCCCGAGCGTCTCGAACCAGAAGAAGCTCATCGCGGTGAGGATGCGCCCTTTGTCGGGGATGGCGGGGCGCAGGATGTGGTCGTAGGCGGAGATGCGGTCGGAGGCGACCAGCAACAGGGTGTCGGCGTCGATCTCGTAGATCTCGCGCACCTTGCCCGATGCCAGGTGCCGGTACGACTGCAGTTCAGGACGCATGGCTTCGACCCTAGGACATGCCCGGGAAGCCGCGTGCCCCGGCAGCACGGACACAGAGTGGAAAGTCGTTCTATCTCGACCGCAGGGAGACCCTGAGAGCTCTCGGATCGGGCCCGGCATCGGTCGTCGGCGCGTTGTGTTCCCCGGCGACGTTGGCGATCATGGTCGGCATGAATCATCGACCTCGGCGTCTGCGCGCACGATTCGGCCCGAGCCGGCAGTCCGACGAGACCACCGTCGTGGCGGGATCAGCGTGACCGGCCCGCAGATCACCATTACCTACTGCACGCAGTGCAATTGGCTGCTGCGGGCGTCGTGGATGGCCGGCGAGCTCCTGAATACCTTCGGCACCGACCTCGGGGCGGTGACGCTGGTACCCGGAACCGGGGGTGTGTTCCACATCGACGTCGACGGTGAGCAGGTGTGGGAGCGCAAACGCGACGGCGGCTTCCCCGATGTGGTGACGCTCAAGAAGCTGGTACGCGACGTCGCACTGCCGGACTGGAACCTCGGACACGCGGATCGGGCGTCGGAAAGCACTTCGTGACGGTCCTCCGCAAGCTCCGAACCTCATCAGGGACCAGGGTGGCGAGCAGCTACAGGATCGGCGCCGGCGTGTAGGCAGCCGCGTCGGGGTACTGCGCGACGACCTTCTCCGCCGCGGCCAGCACATCGGCGACCTGCTGTTCGGCGGCGCCCACGAACACCGACTTGTCGGCGAGCAAGTCCTCGAGCTGGGCGCGGTCGAGCGGAATTCGGTCGTCGGCGGCGAGGCGGTCGAGCAGGTCGGGTTCGCGCCCTTCCTCGCGCATCGCGAGCGCTACGGCCACCGCGTTCTCCTTGATCGCCTCGTGCGCGCTCTCCCGGCCGACGCCGGCGCGCACCGACGCCATCAGCACCTTGGTGGTGGCCAGGAACGGCAGGTAGCGGTCGAGCTCATTGGCGATGACCGCCGGATAAGCCCCGAACTCGGCAAGCACGGTGAGGAAGGTCTCCATCAGCCCGTCGATGGCGAAGAAGGCATCGGGCAATGCCACCCGACGCACCACCGAACAAAAGACGTCACCCTCGTTCCACTGGGCGCCGGCCAGCTCGGCCGCCATGGAACCGTAGCCGCGTAACACCACCTGCAGGCCGTTGACCCGCTCGCAACTACGCGTGTTCATCTTGTGCGGCATCGCCGAACTGCCGACCTGGCCGGGCTGAAATCCTTCGGTAACCAGCTCGTGGCCGGCCATCAGTCTGATGGTGTGAGCCAGCGACGACGGACCGGCCGCGAGCTGCACCAGTGCGGACACCACGTCGTGGTCGAGGGAGCGCGGATAGATCTGGCCGACAGAGGTCAGCGACCGTGCGAAACCGAGGTGATCGGCCACCCGAGCCTCGAGATCGGCGAGCTTCACGGCGTCGCCTCCGAGCAGGTCGAGCATGTCCTGCGAGGTTCCCATCGGGCCTTTGATGCCCCGCAACGGGTAACGGTCGATCAGTTCGTGCACGCGGGTCAGCGCGATCATCAGTTCGTCGGCGGCACTGGCGAAACGTTTGCCCAAGGTGGTGGCCTGCGCGGCGACGTTGTGACTGCGACCGGCCATCACCATCGATGAGTACTGGGCGGCGCGGTCGGCCACCCGAGCCAGAACTGCAACGCCATGGGCGTGCACGTGTTGCAGCGATCGCAGGATCTGCAACTGTTCGACGTTCTCGGTGAGGTCGCGGCTGGTCATCCCCTTGTGGATCTGCTCGTGTCCGGCCAGCGCGTTGAATTCCTCGATCCGCGCCTTCACGTCGTGTCGTGTGATCCGCTCACGCTCGGCGATGGAGTCGAGGTCGATCTGGTCGACAACTCTCTCGTAGTCGGCGATGGCATCGTCGGGGACATCGATCCCCAGGTCGCGCTGCGCCTTGAGCACTGCGATCCACAGCTGACGCTCCAGCGCGATCTTGTGGCGGGGTGACCAGATCTCGGCCAGCTCAGCAGAAGCGTAGCGACCGGCCAGGACGTTGGAAATGGAGGGCTTCGACACGCACACAGTGTAGTCGCGGCCCACTCACCCATTGCCGAACACGTCCGCGCCGCCGCTCACAAAGCGAAACAGGCCCACCCCGACCCATAACCCTGGTGCACGCGCAACACCGCGACCGGGCCGGTCACCCCGTTCTGCGTCGCATACAACTGTGTGGTGGCCACCCGGCGCGGCACCCAACTGATGGTCGCAATGGCCCCGTCTGCCTCGGCCGAGCCGAGGACTCGGGCGGGCGCGCCCTGCGGCCTCTCCCAGAAGGTCACCGTGCCGACCGAGTTGACGTCGACGGTCAGGTCGTAGCGGCATCCGGTGCCGTAGACGACCGACGAGAACGGCACACCGGCGTCGACCTTGCCGACCGGTGCTGCCGTAGCCGACCCGGGTGAGACCATCATCGCCGTCGCTGCTGCCAGCAGCGCTGCCGGCACGAGCCGCACCCGCGGCCATCCCCGTTGTCGCATCTCTGGCGCCCTCCCTCGCTTCATGCGCCCCGCGCTACTCGCGAGGCGCAAGTACCTCGATCACCTCGTACAACGCCTCCCGCGTCGCCGTGTAGGCGCTCGCCTCCCGACGACCCAACACCCCGACCACGGCTCCGTCTTCTACCGCGATCAACTGCTGCACGCGTGCGGATTCGGCGATCCGGAACGACTTCTGCAACACATCGGAATGCATCTCCGCCAACAAGATCCGACGATCCGCCACCACATCGTGCAAACGCGGATAGCGGGCGGCCAACGCAATGGTCTCGTAGCGGGCGGCCAAGGTCTCGATGGTGGTGTCGGGCCCCACGAAGACCTCCGCCAGCGCATCGGCGGTGGCGTGCCCGCCGCGACGCCGACGCGAGACGGCGTCGCGGCGGGCCGCGATGCATTTCTCCTCGCGGTGGCAGACCTCGGCCGCCGCCTCGGCCATCAGGTCTTCGAGCGATCCGAAATAGTAGGTCGTCGATGCCAACGGCAGCTGCGCACGCTCGGCAACCGCCCGGTGACGAACCGCGTCGAACCCGCCTTCGAGCAGCAATTCACCGGCGGCCTCGATCAATCGGGACCGACGTCGCAGCCCCTTCGGGGTTGCCGCCGAAGTCATGAAAACATGCTGCCAAAGGGTTGGCTGCCGGGTGTTGCTTTGGCAAAAGCCGCTTCGCGAACGGTGAATTCGGCGCTATCCCGGCAACGGAGGTGGCACAGTGCTGAGATCATCGAGGGATGGACGACGTCGCATTTCTGCATCAGGCCATCGATCTGGCGGCCGAGTCACGGGCCCACGGAAACCACCCCTTCGGCGCCCTGCTGGTGAACGCGGACGGTGAGGTCGTCTGCACCGCCCTCAACACCGTCGACACCGACAACGACCCGACCGGCCACGCCGAGACCAATCTTGTTCGGGTCGCGGGCAAGCGGTTCGATCCGGGCATCCGCGCGACGCTGACGCTCTACACCAGCACCGAGCCGTGCGCGATGTGTGCGGGTGCCATCTATTGGGCCCGCATCCGCACGGTGGTGTTCGCGCTCGGCGAGAACGAACTGCGCGCGATGACCGGTGATGACGTCAAGAACCCGACCATGTCGCTGCCCTGCCGGGAGGTCTTCACCCGCGGCCGACATCCGACCGCGGTGCGCGGACCATTCGACATCCTGGCAGCCCGCGAGGTACATGCCGGTTTCTGGCACTGCTGAGCGGTCAACGAAAGTAGTGGCCGGCGTCGATGTCGGCGATGAGCCCTGGGTGTTCGGGCTGCCATTGCAACAGCCGTTCGGTGCGCGCGGCAGATGTCGGATTATCCACGGGCACAAAGGCGGCGAGGAAGCCGAAACGAGCACTGGCATCGTCGGGCGCCACTCGACGGGTCGGGATATCCAGCCCACGTCCGATGGCAGCCGCGATGTCGCGGAACTCAACCCCCTCGTCGCCGACCGCGTGCAGCCGGGTGCCCGCGGGCGCCGACTCCACGGCGAGCCGGTAGAGGCGTGCGGCGTCGCGGGTGTGCACGGCCGGCCACCGATTGGTGCCCTCGGCCAAGTAGCCGGCGAACCCGTTGTCGCGGGCGAACCCGATCAGTGCGGGCACGAAACCGTGCCAATCGAGGTCGCTGTGAACCGAGGGCGGCAGCCGCACCACCGATGACCGCACACCCTGCTCGCCGAGGGCGATGATCTCGTTCTCGGTGTCGATCCGGTACCCACCGTCGCCGACGTCGCCTTCGGTGCCGGCACGGCCGCGGACACCCATGTGCGCCAGCATCGCGGTGCCGGAGGTACCCACCAACGACTTGCCGGTTCCGACCAGCGGCTCGGCCATCGCCCGGACCGCTGACAGATCGGCCTCGGCAGCCGCCGCGAGGTCGCCCACCTGCATCAGGTCGTGCCGAAAGGCCAGGTGGATGACGGCGTCGGCCTCGGCAGCCGCCGCGGACAGCACGTCGAGGTCATCGAGTCCGCCACGCCGGACCGCAGCGCCGAGCGCCTGCACGGATTCGGCCGCCTTACCCGAACGCGCCAGCCCGACCACGGAATAGCCGGCGGAGATGAGCTCGGGGACCACCGCGGAACCGAGGTGGCCAGATGCGCCGGTGACGAAAACCTTCACGAGAGTCTCCTTGAAATCGCGGAACCCGCCTTCGGGTCCGCGGAATGTGATGTCACAATCTGACATAACGAACGATACGCCTGATGTCACGTTCTGTCATCACGTATCGTGTCGACCGTGGGACGATGGCCGACAGGATCGCGGGAGCGCCTGCAGAACGCCGCGCTCCGCCTCTTTGTCGAGCGGGGCTACGAGGCGACGTCGGTGGCCGACATCGCCGCCGCCGCCGGGGTCACCGAGCGCACGTTCTACCGCCAGTTCGGCGACAAGCGCGAAGTCCTCTTCGACAGTGGACACACCCTGGAACACGCCATCGTCGATGACCTGAACCGGCAACCGCCCGGCCGCCCGCCACTGGAATCCGTGGCCGCGACCTTGCACCGCGCCGCGGGCACATTCTTCGCCGACCGCGTGCAGTTCGCGCGGACCCGACAACGCGTCATCGACACGAATCCCGAACTGCGCGAACGTGAAGCGCTCAAGATGACCTCGCTTGTCGACGCCGTCGCCACCTCCCTGGAGAACCGCGACGTCGACGCCACGACCGCCCGCCTGTCCGCCGAGATGGGTATCGCCGCATTCAAGGTCGCCTTCGCCGAGTGGGTGGCGGCCGACAACGTCGAGACGCTCGACGCATTGCTGCACACCGCGGTGGCCCGATTGCGCAGCCTGGCCACCGACTGAAGGTGCTGCTCGTAAATTCTTTCGGGGTTGCCTCGAACGCCGAAGACGCCCGACGAATTCACGGACGGGACCACTAAGACTCCCAAACCGAACCGAGGGGCCATCCGAGTAGATGTTCCCCCCTTGCCTACCCATACCCCCTGGGGTATGGTCGCCTACGTTCCGATCGATACCCCCCTGGGTATGTTCCCGGGGCGTCTGGAGGCAACCTCGTGACAACAACGGCAGAAACAGATACCGAGGAGTCCCGGAAAACCGGGCCCCTCGGGCGATTGGGTGGCGCCACCGCCACACACCGACGCTGGGTCTTCGCGATCTGGGCGCTGCTCGTGATCGGCCTCGGCGCTTTCGCACCCTCGGTCTTCAACTCACTGGCCGGCGCCGGGTGGCAGGCCAATGGTTCGGAGTCGGTGGCCGTACGCGAACTCGCCGAGGAACACTTCGGCGGCAACTCGTCGGCGGCGGTCCAGGTGGTCGTCCACTCCGATGACCAGGACATCTCGAGTCCCGACATGCAGCGGGTCATCGGGCAGATCACCGATGTCGCCACGACCGACGACCGCTTCGGCGCGGTCGTGCCGCCACAACCTGGCATGACCATCAGTCCGGACGGTCACACCGGTATCGTCCTGATCGGGGCCAATGGCACCACCGACGACATGGTGAAGGCCGTCGACGACCACAAAGACGAATTGACAGCGTTGTCCGGCAACGGAATCGACGTCTATCCGACAGGTGCGTCCGCCCTGTGGAGCGACTTCAACAAGGCCAACCACGACGCGATGATCAAGGCCGAGATGGTTTCCTGGCCGATCACACTCGCGATCATGGTGCTCGCCTTCGGTTCACTGGTCGCCGCCGGCCTGCCACTGCTGCTCACCATCGCCGGCCTGGTCGCCTCTGCCGGCGGCCTGGTGCTGCTGAACATGGTCACGCCAATCTCGGTGTGGGCCATGAACTTCGCGATGATGTTCGCGCTCGCCCTGGGCATCGACTACGCCCTGTTCATCGTCTCTCGCTTCCGCGCCGCGATGGCTCACCGCAAGGACAAGGTCGCGGCCACCGTCGAGACCATGGACACGGCCGGCAAGGCCGTGATGTTGTCCGGCCTGACGGTGTTGGTGAGCTTGTCGGCGGTGCTCCTGGTGCCCGCGCCCGCGGTCCGCACCATGGCGGTGGGCATCATGCTCGCGGTCGCGTTCGTGCTGGCGGCCACGATGACCTTGCTGCCCGCCGTCCTCGGCGCAATCGGCAACGGCGTCAACGCCGTGTCGCTGCCCTGGGCCAAGCGCCAGCAGCATCGCTCGCCGGTGTTCGCCAGGTGGGGTGAACTGCTGCACCGTCACCCCTGGCCGTTCGCGGTCGGATCGCTGGCGATCCTGATCGTGTTGGCGTTGCCGGTGATCGGTATCAAGGTCGCCATGCCGTCGATCAGCGTCGTCCCCGAAGACGCACCGGTGCGCCAGGGCTACGAGGTCGTACAGGAAGCCATGGGCCCGGGTGCACCCGGTGCGCTGCAGATCATCGCACCCGAGGCCCAGGCCGCCCAGACCGCCGAGGTTGCGTCCTCGACACCCGGCGTCGCGATGGTCACTCCCCCGCAACCGGACGCCGACGGCTCCGGCTACGTGATGCTGCAGGCCATCCCTGCGGTCGACCCCTCCGATGACCAGATGAACACGCTCGTCACCGAGCTGCGCACTGCACTTCCGCCCGACGCCCTGGTCGGCGGCGCTCCGGCGGAGAACATCGATCTGCAACAAGCCCTGAATGACTGGTTCCCGATCGTGGTCGGGGTGATCCTCACGCTCGGTTTCCTGTTGCTGCTGATCGCGCTGCAGGCCCCGTTGATCGCACTCCTGGGCACCGTGGTGAGTCTGCTGTCGACCGCCGCCGCCTTCGGCGTCGCGCGGTTGATCTTCCAGGAGGGCTGGGGTTCTGGCGTCCTGGGATTCGAGCCACAAGGCTTCCTGAACGGCTGGGGCCCCGTGTTCTTCTTCGCCATGATCTTCGCGATCGCGATGGACTACACCGTGTTCCTACTCGCCACCGCCAAGGAGCACTATGAACGCACCAAGGACCCCAAGGTGGCCCACGTGGACGGGCTCGCCCATTCCGGTCGGGTGATCTTCGCCGCCGCTGCGGTGATGGTCGCGGTGTTCTTCACTTTCGCCCTGGCAGATCCGCTGCCGCCGAAGGAGATGGGCATCATTCTGGGTGTCGCGGTCCTGCTCGACGCCACGCTGATTCGGTTGGTACTGCTGCCCGTGCTACTGCGGATCACCGGCCACGGTGCCTGGTGGAGTCCGGCGTGGTTACGGCGAATCCTGCCCAAGGTGTCGTTCAGCCACTGAGGATCGCTCTCCCGATACCCCGAGGGGTATACACTGAGAGCGTCACTGAATGAAAGAAGGAACCTCATGGTAGGCGATCAAGAATCGATGACCGTGGTGCTCAACCGGTTGCGGCGGGCGCACGGCCAGCTCGCGGGCGTCATCTCGATGATCGAGCGGGGCCGCGACTGCAAGGACGTCGTCACCCAGCTCGCCGCGGTGTCTCGGGCTCTCGACCGGGCAGGATTCAAGATCGTCGCCACCGGATTGCGTCAGTGCATGTCCGGCGAGGAGGTCGAGAACGCCGAACCCATGACCGAAGAACAACTCGAGAAGCTGTTTCTGGCACTGGCCTGACCACCGGGAGTCCGGGCGGTCGGACAGCATGAGAACACCCCCAACAGAAAGGATGAGAGCGATGCAACTCGGCTACACCGCGACATTGCAGACCACCTTCGACGACGCCGTGACTCGCACGCGCGAGGCCCTGTCCGAGCAGGGATTCGGCGTGCTGACCGAGATCGACGTGAAGGCCACGCTGAAGAAGAAGCTCGACGAGGACATGGAAAACTACCTGATCCTCGGCGCCTGCAATCCGCCGCTGGCGCATCGCGCCCTCGACGTCGACCGGCAGATCGGGCTGCTGTTGCCCTGCAACGTCGTGGTCCGCGACGACACCGAGCACGACGGCACCGTGATCATCGAGGCCATGAATCCCGACATCATGGTCCAGGTGACCGACGCCCCGGGCCTCCCCGACGTCGCGGCCGATGCCTCGACGAAGCTGCAGGCCGCCATGGACGCGCTGAAATCGGCATGAGGGGCAAAGACACAATGACCGACACCGACGTCAAGATCTACGGAGACCCGGTCTGCCCGTTCACCTGGGTCACCTCGCGATGGCTCACCAGCGCCGCCGAGCACATCGACGTCCGCGTGACCTGGCGACTGATGAGCCTCGCCGTACTGAACGAGGATCAGGACGCCGACGACGCCCAGGCCGCGCGCCTACAGACATCGCGTCGCATCGGGCGCCTGGTGGCCGCGGCAACGGGGACCGAGGATTTCGGCGAGCTATACACCGCTCTCGGCCGACGACTGCATGCCGAGGGCAACGAGCTGACCGACGAACTGGCCCGCGAGGCGCTCAGCGAGTGCGGGCTGGAACCGTCACTGGTCTCCGCCATGGACGACGAGAGCTGGGATGACGCGGTACGTGCGGCACACCAACGCAGCCAGGATGCACTCGGCGACTCTGGTGGCAGTCCGATCACCGTCGTGAACGGTCGCGCCTTCTTCGGCCCGGTACTCACCGAGATCCCGGCGCCTGAAGAAGCGGTACGCCTCTTCGGCGGCTTCACCGCCCTGGCTTCGTCACCGGCCTTCGCGCAGGTGGAGCGACCGAAGTCCGGCCCACCGAACATGCACGAAGCGCCGGCCTGACATGTGCCATCCCACCCGTTGCCCCCAATGCGGCAAGACCACGTGGGCCGGCTGCGGCAGCCACGTCGACGCTGTGCGGCGGATGGTGCCCGCGAATCAGTGGTGCCCGGGGCACGCCGATGCCAGAAAGCGTGGCTTTTTCCGGCGCGGCTGACCGTCACGACGACACCAGTACGCTGTGGAGTCGATGCCCCGCGAACCACGTTTCCCGATCGCAGCTGACCCGTTCACCCACAGCGGTGGACGGGTCAGCCGGCGTTCGGTCCTCGTCGGCGGTCTGGGTGCGGCGATGATCGGTGGATTGACTGCCTGCGCCCACGACGAGCAACCCGACATCGACCCGCCGCGTCTGGGCGCGCACGCCGCCGACGACGAACTACCCCCCGAGCAGAGTCCGGCGGAGATCCCCAGCGAGGGTCCGGCGCTGATCACCGGCAGTTTTCGATCGGCCAAGATGGGCGGCCGCGAGACACGGTGGGCGGTCGCACGCCCGGACGGCGTCACCGGGCGACTGCCGGTCGTGGTGGTACTGCACGCGCTGAACACCAACGAGCAATCGATCTTCTCCGAGAAGCAGCAGATGCAGAACGTGCTGCAACGCTACGTCGACGACGGCGGTGTGCCGTTCGCGTTGGCGTCGGCCGACGTCGGGCGCAACTACTACCACCGGCGCACCGATGGCGCCGACGGTGCCGCGATGATCCTGGACGAGTTCCTACCAATGCTCGAGGCCGACGAGGCGCTGAACCTGTCCACCGAGCGAATCGGCCTGTTCGGCTGGTCGATGGGTGGCTACGGCGCGCTCCGGCTCGGCGCGCTGGTCGGGTCACCCAAGGTCGCCGCGGTGTCGGTGAGTTCCCCTGCGCTGTGGGCAGATCCACGCAATTTTCCACCCCGCGCCTTCGATTCGGCCGCCGATTATCGAGTCAACTCGCTGTTCGGGCAGCAATCCGCGTTCGCCAGGATCCCGCTGCTGATCTGCATCGGGTCGTCGGACCAGTTCTTCACCTACACCCGACAGTGGGCCGCTGACCTGCACCCGCCCGCCGCATTCGGCACTTCCGCGGGTGGGCACACCAACCGCTACTGGCGCAGCGTGTTACCCGATCACGTGGAGTTCCTCGGCCGCAATCTCGCACGCTGAGCGTCCTCGGCCGCCACGTCCCACCCACCTGTCCGAACGGCCAGTGCCGCGCCTGACCAACTCGGTTGCAACGTTGTCTCAATAGTGTCAGGGATCACGTTTGTCAGTCAGTGTTGTTCACATCATGAACACCGGTGCGCAGAAGGAGGCCGACCGTGGCAACCGAGGACCCAAGGCATCCGCATCACCTCACCGGTGGTGTCGACACCCACTCCGAGTCACAGAGCTATCTCGCAACGCCAACTACAGGGCGGCAGCGCCGGCTGGCTGCTGCTGGCCGGACTCGGCGTCAGCTACGTGATCTCCGGTGACTACTCCGGCTGGAACTTCGGACTCGGCGAGGGCGGATTCGGCGGCCTCGCCATCGCCGCCGTCATCATCGCGGCGATGTATCTGTGCCTGGTTCTGGGCATGGCGGAATTGTCCTCCGCCCTCCCGGCAGCCGGCGGCGGCTACACCTTCGCCCGGCGCGCCCTCGGCCCGTGGGGCGGATTCGCCACCGGCACAGCCATCTTGATCGAGTATTCGATCGCCCCGGCCGCCATCGCCACGTTCATCGGCGCCTACGTCGACTCGCTCAACCTGTTCGGCATCGTCGACGGGTGGTGGATCTACCTCGCCGTGTACGCGATCTTCATAGGTATCCATCTCTCCGGAGTCGGCGAGGCGCTGAAGGTGATGTTCGTGATCACCGCCATCGCCCTGGTCGGTCTGGTCGTCTTCGCGATCGCCGCAATCGGGCATTTCGACGCCGGAAATCTCACCGACATCGCGGCCACCGACGCGGCCGGCTCATCGTCGTTCCTGCCGTTCGGCTACCTGGGAATCTGGTCGGCCATCCCGTTCGCGATCTGGTTCTTCCTGGCCATCGAAGGGGTCCCCCTGGCCGCCGAGGAGACCTCCAACCCGGAACGGAATGTCCCGCGCGGCATCATCGCCGCCATCGGCGTCCTGTTGATCACCTGCGTGACGGTACTGGTGCTGACCACCGGTGCCGGTGGTGCGGGCCCGATGTCGGAGTCCGGCAATCCGCTGGTCGAGGCGTTGGGCGATTCCGGGATGGCCAAGGTGGTCAACTACATCGGCCTGGCGGGCCTGATCGCGAGCTTCTTCTCGATCATCTACGCCTACTCACGACAGTTGTTCGCCCTGTCACGCGCCGGTTACCTCCCGACGATCCTGTCGGTCACCAACCGACGCAAGGCTCCGACACTGGCGCTGATCGTGCCCGGCGTCATCGGGTTCTTGCTGTCCCTGACCGGCGAAGGTGACCTGCTACTCAACATGGCGGTATTCGGCGCCGCCTCGAGCTACGTGCTGATCATGGTGAGCCACATCGTTCTTCGTCGTCGCGAGCCCGATATGAAGCGCCCCTACCGCACACCGGGCGGCGTGGTGACCACCGGATTCGCCTTGGTGATCGCGGTCATCGCCGTGATCGCGACGTTCCTCGTCGATGTGGTGGCCGCGCTGTGCTGCCTCGGCGTGTTCGCACTTTTCATGTTGTACTTCGCTGTGTACAGCCGTCATCGGCTCGTCGCGAACTCGCCGGACGAGGAGTTCGCTGCCCTGGCGCAAGCGGAGGAGGAGCTGCGGTGAAGTTCAGCCAGACCATCTCGGGGACGACATATGAGTTCGATGGCCTTGTCGACCTCATGGCCAAGGCGACGCCCCGACGATCCGGTGATGAACTCGCCGGATGTGCCGCAGAGTCGGATGCCGAACGGGCCGCCGCGGCCTGGCAACTCGCCGATCTGCCGCTCACCACATTCCTCGACGAGCAGGTCGTTCCGTACGAGTCCGACGAGGTCACCCGCCTGATCATCGACTCCCACGACCGCGAGGCGTTCAGAGTCATCTCCCATCTCACCGTCGGCGGACTGCGCGACTGGTTTCTCGAGACCGCTGCCCGCGACGACAGCGCCGCCCGGATCGCCTCTGTCGCCAGGGGTTTGACGCCCGAGATGGTGGCGGCCACGTCGAAGATCATGCGCAACCAAGATCTGATCCTGGTGGCCTCGGCCGCGACGGTGACCGCAGCCTTCCGCACCACCATCGGACTGCCCGGGACCATCGCGACCCGACTGCAGGCCAATCACCCCACCGACGACCCGCGCGGAATCGCGGCGGCCACGCTCGACGGGCTGCTGATGGGGTGCGGTGACGCGGTGATCGGGATCAACCCGGCCACCGATTCCCCCCACGCCACGTCCGATCTGCTGCATCTGCTCGACGACATCCGGCAGCGATTCGCCATTCCCATGCAGTCGTGTGTGCTGTCGCACGTCACCACCACCGTCGACCTCATCGAACAGGGGGCGCCGGTCGACCTCGTCTTCCAGTCGATCGCCGGCACCGAGGGCGCCAACCGCAGTTTCGGCGTCGACATCGCGCTGCTGCGTGAGGCCAACGAAGCGGGACGCTCGCTGCGTCGTGGCACCGTCGGGAACAACGTCATGTACCTCGAGACCGGGCAGGGGTCGGCGCTGTCGGCCGACGCCCACGTCGGGACCGGCGGCAAACCCGTCGATCAGCAGACCCTCGAGACCCGCGCCTATGCCGTCGCCCGCGACATCGAACCCCTGCTGATCAACACGGTCGTCGGATTCATCGGCCCCGAATACCTCTACGACGGCAAACAGATCATCCGGGCCGGACTCGAAGATCACTTCTGCGGCAAGATCCTCGGACTCCCGATGGGCGTCGACGTCTGCTACACCAATCACGCCGAAGCCGATCAGGACGACATGGACACCCTGCTGACCCTGCTGGGCGTGGCCGGAGCCGCGTTCGTCATCGCCGTGCCCGGCGCTGACGACGTCATGCTCGGGTACCAGAGCCTGTCATTTCACGACGCGCTGTACGTGCGTCAGGCACTCTCGCTACGCCCCGCCCCCGAGTTCGAGACGTGGCTGGCCGGCCTCGGAATGGCTGACGACGACGGACGGATCCTGCCCGTCGATCTGGCCGGCTCGCCCCTGCGATCCCTCACTGCGGCTCGATGACCGGCGCACACCGCCCCGCCGAGGACATCTGGTCCGAGCTGCGGCGCACCACACAGGCCCGCATCGGTCTGGGACGAGCCGGCAACTCGATGCCGTCGCGTCGGGTGCTCGAATTCCAGGCGGCGCATGCCGCCGCACGCGACGCCGTGCACGATCCGCTTGACCTCGACGACCTCCGAAAGCAACTCGCCGACCTCGACATCGCGCCCGCGCTGGCAGTCGAGAGCCAAGCGCATTCCCGCAGCGAGTACCTGCGCCGCCCCGATCTGGGTCGCCGACCTGCCGACGTCGCCCATCTCCCCGACACGGGCGCCGACATCGCCATCGTGCTGGCCGACGGACTGTCGCCACGCGCACTCACCGATCACGGGTCGGGGCTGCTGGCGGCGCTATTGGCGAGACTCGGCTCGCGGTTCACCCTCGCGCCGCCAGTCATCGCCACCCAGGCCCGCGTGGCACTCGGCGACCACATCGGGCAGGCGCTCGGGGCGCAGACGGTGATCATGATCATCGGAGAACGCCCCGGACTGTCTGTCGCCGACAGCCTCGGCATCTACCTGACCCACCGACCGCGAGTGGGCCTCAACGACGCCGACCGCAACTGCATCTCCAACATCCATCCGCCCGACGGACTCGACTACGACACCGCTGCCGCCATCACCGCCGCCCTCGTCGACGGCGCCCGCAAGCTCGGTCGGTCCGGCGTCGCACTCAAGGACACCTCGCGCGCCGAACTCCCCGACAGCGCCCGCGAAGTGTTGGATCAGTCGTGACGAGACGGTCACTCCGCCGGTCCGAGGACGTCAGAGACTGATGCGCCCCTCTAGTGCGGCCTGACCGATGTCCGTGCGGTGATGCGATCCGGGCAGTTTGACCGCCGCTATGCGGTCGTAGGCCTGTGCGCGCGCCTCGGCGAGGTCGACGCCGGTCCCGACGACCGAGAGCACCCGTCCGCCGGCCGAGACCACCGCACCGTCGTCGGACCGCGCGGTGCCGGCGTGGAGGACACCCTCGCCCTCGGCACCACCGATGACGTCACCGGTGCGCGGCTTGCCCGGATAGTTCTCTGCAGCCACCACCACGGTGACCGCGGCACCGTCCGCCCATTCCAGCGGCGCCAGCTCACCGAGCGTCCCGGTGGCAGTCGCGTTGAGTGCTTGCCCCAGAGGCGATTTCAGCAACGCCAGTACCGCTTGAGTCTCCGGGTCGCCGAAGCGGCAGTTGAACTCGACGACGGCCGGCCCGTCTTTGCCGATGGCCAGGCCGGCATAGAGCAGACCCGAGAACGGGGTGCCGCGCTTGGCCATCTCGGCCGCGACCGGCTTGACCACCTCGTCGACGATCTGCTGGGTCACCTCGGCGGGCAGCCACGGCAGCGGTGTGTAGGCACCCATGCCTCCGGTATTGGGGCCGGCGTCGCCGTCGCCGACGCGTTTGTGATCCTGCGCGGGGATCAGCGGCACCACGTCCTCGCCGTCGACCAGCGAGAACAACGACACCTCGGGTCCGTCGAGGTAGCTCTCCAACAGCACCGGGTGACCGTTCTCCAGCAATTCGGCCGCGTGGTCGCGTGCGGCCGAACGATCCTCGGTGACCACCACACCCTTGCCGGCGGCCAACCCGTCGTCCTTGACCACCCAGGTGGGTCCGAAACGGTCCAGGGCGGCGTCGAGTTTGGCCGGGTTGTCGACGATCTCACTGTGTGCGGTACGCACGCCGGCCGATGCCATCACGTCCTTGGCGAACGCCTTGGATCCTTCGATACGTGCGGCGTCGGCGCTGGGTCCGAATGTGGCGAAGCCGGCGGCGCGCAGGGCGTCGGCGACGCCTGCCACCAGCGGCACCTCGGGTCCGATGACCACCAGATCCGCCTCGACGCCCTTGGCCAGCGCGACGACGGCATCGGCGGAGACGATGTCGACCGGATGATTGGTCGCGATCGCCGAAGTGCCGGCATTCCCGGGCCCGGCGTGCAGTTCGGTGACCGAGGGGTCCTTTGACAGTCCGATGAGCAGGGCATGTTCGCGGCCGCCCGAGCCGATCACGAGTACGCGCACGCAGATGACTCTAGTGGGTCTTCGGTGCACCGCCTCTCCTCCGGTTCGTTCGTACCCGGGTTTGTGGTCCTCCGCCCGCCGTTTCCGGACGGGTAACCGACACCGGGCGGAGGAACCGGCTCACTCAGTTGGCGCCGTCAAGTCGTACACCGTGGTGCCGTCGACGGTTTCGGCGGTGAAGTTGTCGGCCACCCACTGGGCGATCTGCGCCGAGGGTTGCGACTCATCCGACATGCCGAACCCGCGGCCACCACCGAGGAAGTAGTGGATCTGCCCATCGGAGACCAACTTCTGGAACTGCTCCAGCGTCGGCGATGGGTCGGTCCCGTTGAAGCCGCCGATCGGCATCACCGAGTACCCGGACTCGAGTTGGTATCCCGACGCCTCGTTGGATCCGACCGCCGCACCCACCCAGGTGTAGCTGTCGGCGTCGGTGCGCAGCATCGCGACGAGTTCGGCGCTCGGTGTCGAGCCGTTGAGCAGCCCGCCCGGTCCGCCGGTGCCCGCCTCAGGGCCCATCATGCCGGGACCCGCCATGCCGGGGAATCCACCGTCGGCGGGCATGGCCGGACCGGCACCGTTCGCACCGGCGTTTCCGCCCGGCGTCATCCAGGGCGCACCGGCCGCACCACCGCGCGCACCGTCGCGTCCCCCACCACCCCGGCCGCCGGGTCCACCCCCGCCGGGGCCGAATTCGCCCTCGACACGGGGGCCCGCACTGATGATCGACCCTTGTTTGGGTGTGGCGATGGTGTCAACCGTGTAGGCGATCGGCCCGGCCAACCCAGCAGCCAGTGCGGTGATCGCCGCGACCGCCGACAGGTAGGTCCGATGTGCCAACAGCATCACGACACCGCTGACCAGCCCGACGAGCAGCACCATCCACCTCAGCCACGGCACGAAGTCCGGTGACCGGTTCAGCAGTACGAAACCCCAGATCGCGGCGATCCAGACGGCCGCGGCGAGCACGATGCGCACCCACAGCCGATCCCGCTGCGACCAGCACACCGCTGCCCCACCAGCCACTACCGCGGCGACCGCAGGTGCCAGCGCCGCGGTGTAGTAGCTGTGGAAGATACCGGCCATGAAGCTGAAGACCGCCATCGTCACCAGCAGCCACAGTCCCCACACCGCGAGGTAGGCGCGGCGTGCGTCGGTGCGTCGGGCCTTGCCGATCAGTACCAGCGCAGCGATCCCCAGCACGATGCCGGTAGGGATCAGCCAGGCGATCTGACCACCCTGCGCCGGTTCGAACATGCGCAGCCAGCCGGTCTGCCCCCACATCCCGCCACCGCCGCCGGGTCCACCACCGGGTGGCCCGCCCGCACCGACGTAACCGGCGGGTCCGCCCATCGCTCCGGTGTAGCCACCGCCCCGACCACCAGGGACGACGCTGCCGGTCTCGTTGCCGTTGAGTCGACCGAAACCGTTGTAGCCCAGCGTGAGTTCCAGGATCGAGTTGTTCTGCGAGCCACCGATCCAGGGGCGCGACGACGCCGGCCACAGTTCGACGGCGAGAATCCACCAACCGGCGCTGACGATCATCGCTCCCAACGCGGCGAACAGGTGCCCGATGCGCTTGACCCAGGTGTGTTGGCCGAAGGCCAGGTAGGTGATCGCCAGCGGCGGCACGATGAGCATCACCTGCAGTTGCTTGGTGAGGAAACCGAAACCGACGAAGACACCGGTCAGGACCATCCAGCGCAGTCTGCCGTCCTCGACCGCCTTCAGCGTCGCCCACACCGCCGCGATCATCAGCAGCAGGAGCAGGGCCTCGGGGTTGTCGAAGCGGAACATCATCGCAGCGACCGGCGTGACCGCCAGCACCAGGCCGGCGAGGATGCCCGGCCAGTGGCCGAAGTATTTCTTGGTGATCAGGTAGAGCAACGCCACCGACGCCACACCCATCAGCACCTCGGGCACCAGGATCGACCACGAGTTGAGTCCGAAGATACGCACCGAGATCCCCGGAATCCACAGCGAGGCAGGCGGTTTGTCGACGGTGATGGAGTTGGCCATGTCCGACGACCCGAAGAACCACGCCTTCCACGACTCCGATCCGGCCTGGATGGCCGCCGAGTAGAAGGAGTTGGCCCAGCCGTTGGCGGAAAGATTCGCGAGATACGCGATCGCGGTGCCGAGCAGCAACGCGACCAGTGACAGACGCTGCCACACAGGGGCGTTCCGCCCGGACGCGGGTGCGTCGGGCGGAACGGGTGCGGCGGAGTGTGCGTCGACAACGGCGGTCATTCGGCGGCGCCTTCCATCGCGCCGGCCGGGCCGGCGACGTCACGGGCATTGTTGTGGCTGCGGAACACCCAGCGCAGGCCGACGAATCGGGTCAGCGTGGCAACGAGGTTGGCCACCACCAGTACCACCAGTTCGACATGCTTGGACGCCTCGGGCGCGGCCCCGTGCAGGATGACCAGCGAACCGGCGGTCACTGCCCAGCCGAACAGGAACACACCGAGTCCGAAGAATTGGTGCCGCATCATCCCCGCACGCCCCTGCACGCCGAAGCTGAAGCGCCGGTTGGCGGCGGTATTGAGGACGGCGGTGATCGCGAGTGCAGCGAAGTTGGAGACCTGAGCGCCGAGGAAGGCGTGCAGCATCAGGTACAGAACGGCATACGCGATGGTCGAGGCGATGCCGATCACGCAGAACCGGGCGAGTTGGCCGACCAATCCGAACGGGACGCCGTCGATGTCGGGGCCGGGCCCTCGGCCGCGGCCGAGGGCGGCACGCAGTTCGGCGATGGGCAACCGGCCCGTCGTCAAGGCGTAGCCGACGCGGGCGCAGCCTTTCAGGTCGGCGACCGCAGTGGAGACGATGTCGACGGTGCTGTCGGGGTCGTCGACCCAGTCGACGGGCACCTCGGCGATCCGCAGGCCGATCCGCTCGGCCAGCACCAGCAGCTCGGTGTCGAAGAACCAACCGGTGTCCTCGACATAGGGCAGCACCTGCCGGGCGATATCGGTGCGCATGGCCTTGAAACCGCACTGCGCGTCGGAGAACTTGGCGCGCATCGTCGTTTTGAGGATGAGGTTGTACGAGCGGGAGATGAATTCGCGCTTCGGTCCGCGCACCACCCGTGACGACCGCGACAGCCGGGTGCCGATCGCGATGTCGGAGTGCCCGGAGATCAACGGCGCGATCAGCGGCATCAACGCGTTGAGGTCGGTCGACAGGTCGACGTCGCAGTAGGCGACGATCTGCGCGTCGCTGGCCCGCCACACCGCGTTGAGCGCGCGTCCTCGACCCTTCTGGTCGAGATGCACCACCCGCAGACCGTCGATCTCGCCGGCGAGTTCGGCGGCGATGGCCAAAGTGGAATCGGTGCTGGCATTGTCGGCGACGGTGATCCGGGACGGGTACGGCACGTTGACCCGTAGATGGTCGCGCAGCCGCCGCACCGCTCCGGCGACATCGGTCTGCTCGTTGTACACGGGGACGACGATGTCGAGGACGGGCGCGGGTGTCGAACTGTCGGCCACCGTCACCACGCGCTCGCCTGTCGTCGGAAGGGCTTCTGCTGTCATGTGTACGAGGATCGGATGCCTAACTTCGCCCACTCTGCGCTGAAGCTGTCAGGTTCCTGTGAGGGCCTGACGTCTGTGGACAACGGATCGAGTCGACCATCGGGTGTCGGTCACGACCGATAGGTTGGCGTCATGAACTCCCCCACATCCCTGCGCCCTGACCAGCAGACGGCCGCCGACCGGGTGATCGAGAGTCTCGCCGGGCCGGGTGCACGCCTACGCGACGATCAGCTCACGGCGGTGGCAGCGCTGCTGGAGCCGTCGGCGCGCGTGCTGGTGGTCCAGGCCACCGGGTGGGGTAAGTCAGCGGTGTACTGGTCGGCGACGGCGATCCTGCGCAGCGCGTCTGCCGGGCCCACCCTGATCGTCTCGCCCTTGCTGTCGTTGATGCGTGATCAGGTCGCTGCGGCCGAGCGGGCCGGGCTACGGGCGGCGACCCTGAATTCGTCGAATGTCGACGAGTGGTCGATGATCGAGGCACAGCTGCGCGGCGGGGATCTCGATGTGCTGCTGGTGTCCCCGGAGCGTTTGGCCAATCCCGGGTTCGGCCGGCGTGTGCTCGACGCGCTCACCGGTCAGCTCGGGCTGTTGGTGATCGACGAGGCCCACGCGATCTCGGACTGGGGTCACGATTTTCGACCCGATTACCGTCGCGTCTCCGACGTGCTGCAGACACTGAACCCGCAGACGCCGGTGCTGGCGACCACCGCAACCGCCAACGCCCGGGTCACCGAGGACGTGGCCGCCCAACTCGGCTCGCACACCCTGGTGCTGCGGGGCGCACTGGCACGACGATCGTTGCACCTCAACGTGATCGATGCGCTCTCGCCGATCCAACGCTACGGCTGGGTCGCCGAGTACCTTCCGCAGCTGCCGGGGTCGGGCATCGTCTACGTCCTCACCGTCGCCGATGCGGACCGCCTGGTCGACGCCATCACCGCTGTGCACGGCACCGAGTATCCGGTCGCGGCCTACACCGGCCAGCTCGACGCGCAGCGGCGGCACGAGCTGGAGGATGCGTTGTTGCGCAACGAGGTCAAGGCACTGGTGGCCACCTCGGCCCTGGGCATGGGCTACGACAAACCCGACCTCGGTTTCGTGGTGCACGTGGGCGCACCACCGTCACCGGTCTCCTACTACCAGCAGGTCGGTCGTGCCGGGCGCGCACTCGACGAGGCGGTGGTGATGTTGCTGGCATCACGCACCGATGACGCCATCTGGGATCATTTCGCCACCGCGACCATCCCCGAACCCGACAAGATGCACGCACTGCTCGATGCCCTGAACTCAGCGGACGGCCCAATGTCGGTTCCCCAACTCGAGGCATCCACCGGATTCCGCAGGGGCCGAGTGGAACTGATGCTCAAGCAACTGGCCGTCGACGGCGCCACCGACCGGGGGCCCGACGGATGGCAGGCGACCGGGGTCGAATGGACCTACGACCAGGCACACTACGACGGCGTCATCGAGGTGCGCCGTCGCGAGGCCGACATCATGCGCTCCTATGTAGCCGGGCGGCAATGCCTCATGCAGCTGCTCACGTCGTCGCTCGACGACCCCGAGGCACAGCCGTGCGGGCGCTGCTCGGTGTGCCGCGGCCGGTTGACCGAACCATTGTCGGCCGACGTGCCCACCGAGACGGTGCGGACGATCACCGGCGCACTACGTCGTTCGGCTTTGCGGCTCGAGCCACGCAAGATGTGGCCGGGCGGCGTGTTCGGCACGCGCGGACGCATTCCGGCCACGCTCGCGGCGGAGACCGGACGAGTGCTGGCGCATGCCGATGCCCCGGAGTGGACCGAGTTGCTGGCCGGAGCACGTCGAGGTGACGACGCCGCGCTGAGCGATCTCGGCGACGCGGCAGTCGCGACTCTCGCGGCCTGGGTGCGCGAAGGCGGCGTTCGTCCGGATGTGATCGCGTCGCTGCGGCTGACCGGTACCACGCTCGCCGAGCAAGTCACCGAGTATCTGTGTCGGGTGGGCAAGCGTCCGGGCCTCTCGATCCCGGTCCGGATGGGCGAACCCCCGGGTCGCGACGCGACCGGCGCCACCGAGGCCGTCTACTGGCGCGATCACCTCGGTGACATGCCCGACGTCGCCGGTCAGAACGTGCTCCTCGTGGTCGACGAGAACGCGTCGGGCTGGCCGATCACACTGGCCGCCGCCGCGCTGCGCGAGGCCTGCGCCGCCACAGTGTCGCCGCTGCTCATCCACCGCACGGTCTGACCCGGATCCGTAGTACGAACCGTGCAGAAATCGCCGGTTCATACTACGAAATCGGGGGTCAGGCGTCGGCGACGTACTCGCCGTAGCCGGTGGAGCGCAGGGCTGCGCGGATCTTGGCGGCCGCGTCGTCGAGTTCGGCGGGGTCGGGATCCTTTTGCGCATTGCCCAGGTCGAAGGCGTCCATGCTCTCCAGCGGGAACACGTGGATGTGCACGTGCGGCACCTCCAGCCCCGCGATCATCGTGCCCACCCGGGACGCCCCGAAGGCTTCTTTCACCGCCCGGCCCACCTTCTGCGAGACGTCGGTGAGGTGGGTGTAGGAGGCGGTGTCCATCTGTTCCCAGTGGTCTACCTCTTTGCGGGGCACGACGAGCACATGTCCGGGCGTCACCGGGTTGATGGTGAGGAAGGCGACGGCCTGGCCGTCACGCCACACGAACCGTCCGGGCAGTTCTCCGTTGATTATCATGGTGAAGACGGAAGCCATGGGGATCACTGTAGCTGCGAGCCCGGTGCCGCCCGACGTGTTGTCGGCGACCTGTCGGAGGTCCATGACATTCTTTTCGTGTGAGTCGACCAGAGTTCACCCGCGGCGGACCGTCCCGGGTCCACACCGTTGCCTCGACCGACGTGGTCGAGCACGCCCAGCGGTTCCCGCGGTTGCGGTACATGGGTTCGAAGTTTCGGCTCCTACCGCACCTGGAACGCACCTTCGCAGAGATCGGCGGCAGCACCGCCGTCGACGCGTTCTCCGGTTCGGGCGTCGTGTCGTACCTGTTGAAGGCGCAGGGTTTTCAGGTGCTGAGCAACGACTTCCTCACCTTCCCGCACATCATCACCCGGGCCACGGTCGCCAACTCCAGCGTGCGACTGGAGTCGGACCTCATCGACGAGATCTGTGGTCCGCCCGCCGACGATCGGGATTTCATCCAGACCACCTTCGACGGCCTGTACTTCGACGCCGAGGACCGCGCATTCCTGGACTCGGCCTGGTCACACATCGACCGGTTGCGCGGTTACCGCCGCGACCTGGCCATTTCGGCGCTTGTGTTGTCGGCGGCCCGTAAACAACCGCGTGGGGTGTTCACCTTCACCGATTCGTCGCGCTATGCCGACGGCCGCCGTGACCTGCGGATGTCGTTGCGCGACCATTTCCGCACGCGGTCGGCCGCCGAGTACAACGCCACCGTGTTCAGCAACGGGCGGTCCAACCGCAGCGTGAGCGGCGACATCTTCGATCTCGATCTGTCGGCGCTCGACGCCCCACCGGACCTTGTCTATCTCGATCCGCCGTACGCGCCGCCGACCGACGACAACGATTACATCAAGCGCTACCACTTCCTCGAAGGACTCAGCGCGTATTGGCAGGGTATGACGATCATGGAGCACACCAAGACCAAGAAGCTCACCAAGCGCTACACGCCGTTTGCTTACAAGCATTCGATCGAGGACGCACTGGTGCGCACCTTCGAACATTTCGAGCACGCGGGCGCGATCGTGCTCTCCTACTCCTCCAATGCGCTGCCCGGCGCCGACCGGATCGTCGATCTGCTGGGTAAGGTCAAGCCGTCCGTCGAGGTGATCGCGATCGACCACAAGTACAGTTTCGGCACGCACGTCGCCGCCACCCGGCGCGATGTGAGTGAGTACCTGTTCATCGGTCGCGACTGAGCGGTGATGACGTTCTCGGTAGCTGCGTCTGGTCTCGATACGCCCGCTCGTTCCTCGCGGGCTACTCGACCAGCGAAGAAAGCCACCTCCATCGGTGGTCGAGTAGCGAGCGAGCCCCCCAGGGCGAGCCCGCGTATCGAGACCACGCAACCTGGTCTCGATACGCCCGCTCGTTCCTCGCGGGCTACTCGACCAGCGGAAACACCACGGGCTACACGACCAGCGGAAGCAGCGTCGGATGAGTGACGCGGGAGACTTCGACGACTACCTGAAGACGCTGGGCCGCTTGACCTCTCACGTCGACCCGACCGCATCGACGCCGGAGGCCGAGCGGATCACCACGGCCACGGGCAGCCTGGGTGAGCTCCTCGACACCGACGTCGCCGGGCTCGCGGCCTGGGCCCGCGATCATCCCGCCGACGTCCCGGTTCTCGGGCTGGCGGTCGGTCTCTCCCAGGAGAAGCTGAAGAATGTGTTGCGTGACCGGTTCGGCACCACCGGCTGGCATGGGGTTGCCCGGACACAGCCGGTGGATCTGGTCACCTGGCTCGACACCGAGTTCGACCTGGTCCGGATGCTGCGCACCCAACTGGAACGCACGTACACTTTTGCCGACATCCTGGTCGCCCGTGCCGGCAGTCGGGTGACCGCCACCCGGGCCGGCGCTTCCGGACGGCGTATCGAGGACGAGATCGAGTCCATCGCACAGGATCTCGGACTCGACTACACCACGCGGTCACGCTTCACCGGCCGCAACGGCCGCACCGCCCCGGCAGACCTGATCATCGGCGATCCCGACACCGCCGACATCGTGGTGGCCGCCAAGGGTTTCGACTCCACCGGCAGCAAGCTCACCGACGCGGTCCGCGAAATCGAAGAGATGGCCGAGGTGCGGCTGCCCCGGCAACTCGTGCTCGCGGTGATCGACGGAATCGGTTGGAAGTCAAGGCAATCCGATCTACGACGAATCCACCAACTGTGGGCCGACCGGCAGATCGACGGCATGTACACATTGGTCAGCCTGGACCGGTTCCGCGAGGACGTCCGCGAGTTCGCAACGCTGCGCCGACTGATCTGACTGCTATTCGCCGTAGAGCCGAGCGATATCCGGCGAATCCAGCCAGCCCGAATACGTCGGGGTGCGCGGCCAACCGTCGGGGGAATCCTGCCATTCCTCTCGCCGCCCGTAGGGCAGGGCGTCGATCAGTGGGAAGGTGTGCGAGAGCTGCTCGGTGCCGCGACCATTCGTGTGCCAGGTGCGGTAGACGGTGTCGCCGTCACGGAGGAAAACGTTGACGCCGAATCCCTCACCCGGCCCGGCGTCGACGTCGGCGCCGAATGAGCTCTCCGACGACGAGTACCACTCCATCTGATTGCCGACGCGTGCCTTGTAGGCGAGGGCTTCCTCGATCGGCCCGTTGGTGACGATGACGAACCGCGCGTCATAGTTCGCCAGGAAGTCGAGCCGGGTGAACTGTGCGGTGAAGCTCGTGCAGCCGCCGCACTGGAATTCTGCGCCGTCGCTCCACATGTGGTTGTAGACGATCAGCTGGGCGCGGCCGTCGAAGACGTCAACCAACGAGATCGGCCCGTCGGGTCCGATCAGTGTGTAATCGGGCATCTCGACCATCGGTAAGCGGCGTCGCTGCGCGGCGATCGCGTCGAGTTCGCGGGTGGCGGCCTTCTCCCGGGCCCGGAGTTCGGCGAGGGCGGTTCGCCAGGACTGTTCGTCGACGACCGGCGGCATCTGTGCGGACATGAGTGATCCCCTTTCGCTGTCCCACTACTGACCGTGCCGGGCGACGAAACTCATCGGTCTAGTCGATCCGACGCGGCAATCGCACCCAGAACCGCGATCCCTGCCCTGGTGTCGAGTCCACCCCGACGGTACCGCCGTGCGCGTCCACCAGTGCCGAAACAATGGACAACCCCAGCCCGCTGCCGCCGCCACGGTCGCCGCGATGACGCGACGAGTCGCCCCGGTAGAACCGCTCGAACACATGCGCGGCCTCCTCGGGGGTCAGACCTTGCCCGGTGTCGGCCACGGTCATCACCACGTCATCGTTCTCGGCGGTCGTGTCGACGTCGATGCCCACGGTGATCGACGCGTCGTCGGGTGTGTGCGCGATGGCATTGTTGATCAGGTTCCGCAGCACTTGCAGCAACCGCGGCGCGTCGCCGGTCACCACGGGCGGCTCACCGGTGGTACCTATCTCGACGTGGATCTCACGGTGCGGGGCGGCCGCCGCAGCACCGTGCACCGCGTCGGCGACGACGGCCAGCAGATCGACCGGGCGGTTGTCGACGGGGCGGTGGGCGTCGAGGCGAGCCAACATCAGCAGGTCCTCCACCAGCAGACCCATCCGGCCGGCCTCGGCGTCGATCCGGCCCATCGCATCGGCGGCGTCGGGCACTGCGCCCTGCTTGTACAACTCCGCGAACCCCTTGATCGAGGTCAACGGTGTACGCAGCTCGTGGCTGGCGTCGGCAATGAACCGGCGCATCTTCTCCTCCGAGGTGCGTGCCTGTTCTTCGGATGAGCGAGCCTGCTGTTCAGAGGCGGCTGTTCGTGCAAATGCCCGCTGGATCTGGCCGAGCATTGTGTTCAGCGACTCCGACAGACTGCCGACTTCGGTGTTGGGCGGGGCCGGCGGCACCCGCATGTTGAGGTTGCCCGCCGCGATCGCGTGGGCGGTCTCCTCAACCCGACGCAGCGGCCGCAGACTCGACCGCACCAGCAGATAGCTGAGCACACCGATCGCCAGCACGACCAACGCACCGATGCCCAACTGCAGCCACATCAGCCGCGTCAGCGTGGCGTGGACATCGCTGAGCGGGGTGGCCACGATCGACACACCGTAGGGCGTCTCGTCCTTGATCACCCGCCACTGGGGCCGTCGCCGTCGGCCGAATCGACGGTCATCGGTCCGGTGCTGCCCTCGGGAAGCGACTCCAGATCGGGTTGCGACGAGAAGTCGTTGTTGACGATGGTGTTGCCGTCGCTGGTGACGATCATCGAATAGAACTGCGACGGCGGGCGACGCGGCCCCAACGGCGGTCCCGGGGTGAAACTGACCGGGTCGCGCGGCTTGGCCCAGGTCTCCACCGACGACGTCAGACCTTCGTCGGTGCGCGAGAGCAGGTCCTGCTTCATCGCTGAGGTCACCGCGATGCCTGACGCAAACAGTCCCAGCACCACCAGGACCAGGGTCAGGCCGACCAAAGACAGCCGCAGCGGCAGCCCGCGCTTGCGGGCCGGCTCCGGTGCGTGTCCGGTCGGGGCGGTGGTAGGTGGGGAGGTCACTCGCGGGGCTCTCGCATCACGTAGCCGACGCCGCGCAAGGTGTGGATCAGGCGCTTGTCGCCGGTGTCGAGTTTGCGGCGCAGATAGGAGACGTAGGACTCGACCACATTGACCTCGCCACCGAAGTCGTAATTCCACACGTGGTCGAGGATGCGGGGCTTCGACAACACGGTTCCGGCGTTGACCATGAAATAGCGCAACAGGGTGAATTCGGTGGGTGAGAGCGCCACCAAGTTGCCCGCCTTCCACACCTCATGCGTCTCGTCATCGAGTTCGATGTCGGCGAATGTGATGCGGGCCGACTCCTTGGCCTGCTCGTCGAAACCGCTGCGACGCAGCAACACCTGCAGCCGGGCGACGACCTCCTCGAGCGAGAACGGTTTGGTCACGTAGTCGTCGCCGCCGATGGTCAGTCCGTTGATCTTGTCCTCCACCGAATCGCGGGCGGACAGGAACAGCACCGGGGCGTCGATGCCGTCGGCGCGCAGCCGGCGCAGCAGCCCGAAACCGTCCATCCCCGGCATCATCACGTCGAGAATCAATACATCGGGTTTGAAGGTGCGGCAGCGGTCGAGCGCCGACGGCCCGTTCTCGGCGGTCGAAACCTCATAGCCCTGGAACTTGAGCGACACCGACAGCAGCTCGCGGATGTTCTCCTCGTCGTCGACGACGAGTACCTTGGCGCCCTGGCCGCCTGCCGGACCGTTCACAGATTCGCTCATGCCATCACTCTCGCCGACCAGCCTGCCATGGATCTGGACGGTTCCTGGGAGAACTCTGTGAATGCTCACCAGCCCTGATGCCGGATGTCGACCAGGCCGCGGGCTCAGCCACGCATGAACGGCGCAGGGTAGCCCGGGGTGGGCCGAACCTCCCCCAACCACCCCGCCAGCGCCTCGGCCTGCTCGGTCAGCGCGCGCATCGCCACCGCCGGCAGTTTCTCGAACGGGTGTAACTCGATGTGTCCGTCGTCCTTGTTCTGACGCCAACCGCCGACGATCCGCCCGTCCCACCAGGCCGTCTGCCCGCCGTTGCCGTTGCGGTCGAAGACGTGCTCGGCATGTGGGCCGAGGTAGAAACCACGCTCCTTCCAGCCCATCGTGGTGGGGTCGAGTTCGGGCAGCAGATGGGCCTGCGGTGGCGGCGCATCGTCGGCACCGTCGGGCAGGTCGTCGGGCAACAGGTAGCCGACGGCGCCGCCGTCGAGGTCGACCTCGACCGCGTCGTGGTCGGCCAGCGCGGTACGCACGACACGTTTGGTGCTGCCCAACCACCAGACGATATCGGTCTCGGTGCCCGGTCCGAATGCTCGCAACCAGCGGCGCACCATGGCGCGGTGACCGTCGGCCGCCGACACCTGCGGGAGTTCGTGGCCCAGCCAACGTTCCATCGCCACCCACGATGGCCGCGACAACGTCCAGGTCGCCGAGTTGGGTCCGCGCACGATCTCCCCGGCCGCGCTCATCATGTTCAGCACACGCGGTCCCATCGCGACGCGACCACCCCACGACTTGCCCTGGCCGTAGACCACGTGGCCGTCGAGGACCGGGTTGCGGCGACGGAGTTCGGTGGAGGTCCGCGCGCAGCCGTCGGCGAGGTCGGTGGCCACCGCGGCCCGCGCCGCGTCGATCCAGGCGTCCGGGTCGTCGAAGTCGGGGCTGCGACGCAGGTCGCGGAGCATGTTGGTGCGCTCGGACGCGGTCACGCGGGGGCCGACCGCACCGATCGCCTCGGCGAGCACGGTGTGTCCGAACACGAACAACGTCCGGCGCATGGCGAGTTGTTTGACGAGAGTCCGATCGGCGTACAGCGCGCGGTCCATCGTCTCGGGATCGAACCCGGGAAGCCGCGCCCACGCCGACAGGTAGACCGTCGACGGTGTGGTGGCGTGCAGTCCGACGAGGTCGTCGACCATCTCGGTCAGCGCCGCGGTGGGGTCGGTTCGGTCGAGGTGATGACGTCGGATCAGTCGTCGGCGGCGTTCGGCGTCGTCGACGACGGGTCGGGTCGTCATGCCGCGGGTGCGGCGATCGCTTCGATCTCGACGAGCTGGTCGTCGTAGGCGAGGACGGTGACGCCCATCATCATCGCCGGCGGTACCGGGGTGCCGAACTCGGCGACGATCTCGTCCCAGGCGACCACCAGATCTGCCTGCAACTGCTCGGCGACGTAGATCGTCAGCTTCGCGATGTCAGCCATCGAGGCACCCTGATCGTCGAGCACGGAGCGCAGGTTCGCCAGACAGGTCCGCGTCTGGCCGACCACATCGCCGGGCGGGACGATCGCGCCGGCCGCGTCGAGCGGGCTGATGCCCGCGGTGAAGATCAGCGGTCCCGCGGTGACTGTCGCGCTGTAGGCGAAGCCGGCGGCCGGGAGCGTGGACGAACCGTTCAGACGGAGACGGGCCATGCCCGCGATCCTACGTCGACGCTCGAGAGGTCGACTGCAGCCGTTGCACGACCCGCACCCCCGACCTGACGGCGTCCGTCGCGCCACCGCGCGTCGGGCAACGGCTGCAGTCGCGCGTTCGATGGCGGTCTCACGCGCTGATGTCAGTTCACCCCGATCGCCGCCGCCAGGCCAGCGACCGGCACCGGGACTCGACATCGTCGCTGTTCAGGGCGTAAACGAACATTCCGGACCGGACACCGGAGGGGATCCGGCGACGCGAAACCCCCTGGCATGGGTCATTCACCCGAGGTGTTCGGCCTCACTGGAATGGCGATCCGGACGACGTTGGGCGCATGATGTTCCGGAGAGTGTCGGTCGGGGGAATTTTCGGTGATGTGAGTGGACTTCGGTAGTGCGTTGGCGCGCCTGTTCGTGCAGGCGGGCCGGCCGACACTGCGGGCTGCCGCAGCACGCTCGACGGTGTCGGCGCAACGGATCAGTGACTGGCGTAACGGGCGCCACTTGCCGCGGGATTTCGCGACCGTCGAACCGCTGCTGCTGTGGCTGACGGCGCGCGCGGTGGCCGATGGGCAGGACGAGGTGTTGAGCCTGCCGCAGTGGAAGGACCTCTGGGACAAGCACCTGACCGAGGCGGACGAGCCCGACCTCGCGCGACCGACCACTTCCGCGGTGGCCCGCCCGTACGCCGGGCTCGCGACGGTCACCGCCGCCGACAGCGCCGTGTTCTTCGGCCGCGACGATCTGATCTCGACGCTCGTCGACACCATCGTGGAGGCCGCCGACGCCCCGACCGGTCCCCGACTGATCATCGTGGCCGGTGTGTCGGGCTCCGGAAAGTCTTCCCTGCTCGACGCCGGCCTGGCGCGCGACCGCCGCGTGCGGGCCCCCCGCCGGGCCGTGATCACCGCGACCGGACTGCAGCTACCCACCGCCTACCCCGGCACACATGCCGAGCCCGAGCCGGCGGACAGCGGGTCGTCGCGTCGGCTCCCCGAGGTGATCGTCCTCGATCAGTTCGAGGATGTGTTCGCGCTGCCGCCGACCGTGCTGGTCGAGACGATGCGCGCGGCTGAGGAGCTGTCGCAGGACTCGGTGGTCGTGCTGGGCGTGCGTGCCGACTTCTTCGGCCAATGCGTGGAGTTCGGGTTCCTCGCGCAGGCCTGGCAAACCCGCTGTGTGATCGTGTCGGAGATGACCGGCGCCCAGTTGCGCGAGGTCATCACCGGTCCGGTCCGGCTGGCCGGCGGGCGGATCGAGTCGGGCCTCGCCGACGTGCTGATCAGCGACCTGCATGCGGCGTCCACCGTGGGCGACCGGGCCGGCCGACTCCCGCTGCTGGCCCACGTGCTGGCGGCGACCTGGACACGCCGGTCGGGTAACCGAATGACGATCTCGGGGTATCGCGCCACCGGCGGCATCGCGCGTGCCGTCGCCGACACCGCCGAAGCCGCCTGGTCGGCGGTGGAACCCGACGACCGCAACCTGGCCCGCGCACTGCTGCTGGCGCTGGTGCATGTGGGCCCGGGCGGTGCGGCGCTGCGCGTGCCGCTGCACACCGACACCATCTCCGATCGGTTCCCGGCCCGCATCTCCGCGGTCATCGACATCTTCGCGCAGGCCCGTCTGCTGATCGTGACGTCGGACTCGGTGATGCTGGTCCACGACGTGGTCCTGACGGCATGGCCCCGGCTGGCCGAATGGATCGCCGCCGACTCCGGCATCCACCAGTGGCGACAGCAACTCGACACCGACACCACCGCGTGGCTCGACACCGATCGCAGCCGCTCATTCCTCTACACCGGATCGCGCCTGGACGATGCCCGCCGACATCGCGCCGCGCTGCGCCGCACCTACCAGCATCTGCTCTCCGCCGAGAACGAGGCATTCCTCGACGCCGCGTTCACCCAGCAGCGCCGACGACGACTGATCCGGGTGCTGTCGATCACGGTGGTGGTGGTGCTGGCCGTGGTGTCGACGATCACCGCGGCCATCGTCCTACGTCAGGCCCACGACCTCACCCAGCAGCGCAACAACGCCGAACGGGCCGCGCTGTTGTCGCACATCGACAGCCTGCAGCAGACCAATCCGTCGATGGCGGCGCGCCTGCTGCTGGTGGCGCTCGATCTCTATCCCGACGACCCGACCATCAGCCAACGCGTGTTGGGCGCGTCCACCAGTCCGCTGTCGGAGCCGCTGACCGGGCACTCCGGTCCGGTGTACGACGTCCGGTTCTCCGCCGACAGCACGATGTTCGCGTCCGCGAGCGGCGACCGCACCGCCCGGCTGTGGCAACGTACCGCCGACGGCTCGTATCGGACGGTGTCGACGCTGGGCGGCTACGGCAACTATCTGACCTCGGTGGCCTTCCACCCCAGCCAAGCCCTGCTGGCGACCGGCAGTGGTGACGGCACCGTCCGCGTGTGGGACATCAGCGAACCGTCGGCGCCACGCCAACAGGTCTCGGTCAGTCCCGGGCACGGAACCGTCTACATGGTGCGCTTCGCGCCGGATGGGCGCCACCTCGCCGCGTCGTCAGACGACGGCACGGTCACCATCTTCGCCGTCGACGCGTCCGGGGCGGTACGCGAGACGGCCATGCTGGCCGCCCATTCCGCGGCCGCACGCACCGTGGCCTACAGCCCGGACGGTCGACTGTTGGCGACCGGTGGCGACGACAAGGTGGTGCGACTGTTCGACACCTCAGACGGTGACCGACCGGTGCCCGCAGCCCCGCCGATCACCGGTTTTCCCAGCATCACCCACGCCGTCGCGTTCAGTCCCGACAGCCGCACCCTCGCGGTCACCGGCGACAGCCCCAACGCCCAGCTGTGGAATGTCGCGACGCCTTCGCGTCCCACCCCGGTGACGACCACACTGCCCAACACCACCGCCGGTTCCTGGTCGATCACCTTCGACGACGACGGCGATCAACTCGCCTCGGCCCGCGCCGACGGGCGGGTGACGGTGTGGAACACCATCGACCCGGCGATGCCCGTGACGCAATGGACATTGCAGTCGGCCAGCATGCAGGGCACGCCGGAACAGGGCTCGGTCCGGACGTTCTCCAGCATCTTCAGCCCGGACGGGTCGAGCATGGTGGTCGGGCGCTCCGACGGCGCCATCGACCTGTGGCATCTGCCCACCGGCGTCATCCCCGATCGTGGCGGCACCGTCACCGGCCTGGCGAACAACGCCGACGGCACGGTGCTCACCACGGTCGGCACCGACACCACCCTCAACGTGTGGTCCACCAGCCCGGAGGGATGGGCCCGGCAGTCACGCACTCCGATCCAGCGGCGGGTCAACGATCACCCGTCGGTCAGCGTGAACGCTGACGGCACGTTGGCCGCTACGGCGAACAACAACGGTGGGCTGGTGCAGCTGTGGGATATCGCCGACCACGCCGATCCGCGTCGCACCGCCGATCTGCGGGTGTCGACGCGATACACCAATGCGATCGCCTTCTCCCCAGAAGCCGACCTTCTCGCCACCGGCACCACCGACACCACCGTGCAACTCTGGGACGTCGGCGATCCCCGGCAACCGAGGGCCGTCGGCGCCCCACTGACCGGGCCCGAAGACCTCATCCGCAGTGTCGCGTTCAGCCCCGACGGCCGACGGCTGGCAGTGACCTCCGACGACAAACGCACCTACGTCTACGACCTCGACGGCGACCGGCGCGCGCCGACCGCCGTCGTCACCGACACCAGCCCGGCGGCGCGGGCGGTGTTCAGCCGCGACGGCACGGCACTGATCATCGCCGCACGTGACCTGTCCACCTGGGACGTCGGGGAGGGCGGCGCCAAGGAGATCGATCGCAAACCCAACATCCACGCGGCAACGTTGTCGCTGACCCCGACCCGGCTGGTGGTGGGCACCGCGACGCATCACCTCACCACCTTCGTGTTCAATCGCGGCCGACTCGGCGCCCAGCAGTCAATCGTCCCGTTGATCACCACCACCGACACCACCACGAAGTGGCAGTTCCCCGATCACATGTACAGCGACGACACCATCATCACCGCCGGTGACGTCACCGGGAGCATCCACCTGCAGACCACCGACCTCGCCACCGCCAACCGGTGGATCTGCGACAGCACACCGCACCTGACCGAGTCGCAGCGCGAACTGTATCTGCCGCACACCGACATCGCCGACGAATGCCATAGCTGATCGCCCGCGAGCGGCCTCGGGTCACGCGCCAGCCGATTGGGCCCGCGCGATCGTCGCCGTCACGGTCCACAGACGACGGAACCCGCCGCAGGCGTATCTGCGACGGGTTCCGGCTCGGCGTTTCGCGAAGTATCAGTACTCCGGGAACAGCGTCAAGGCCCACTCGCCAACCGACTCGAGTTCCGGATTGGTTTCGACGGCCTTGGTGATGCCCAGCTTGATGTTGTCCAGCGTCGGCGCCGCGTTCTCCACCGTCGGCTCGATGGTCGGCAGCGGCTGCGCGCTCGCGGGCGCCGCGGCGAACGCCATCGCCCCGGCCATGGCTGCCCCCGCAAACCCTGCTCCGACCACCCGACGCACGACCTTCGCCCGCGTACCGCGTGCGCTCGTCTCGTTGATTCCCCGGCCCATCTCGTCGACCGCCTTTCCCCCGCCTCAGGCGCGAGTGTCGTGTGAATGACTGCAGTGAACCAATGTATGCGGTGATCGGGCCGCCGGGCACATCGAGATGGCTTGAGTCACAAAAGTTATCGGGCAGCGACAATTGCCAGTGAGGACCGGCGGTTCACCACAGCGCAGCGACTACCGGAAGCTCAGCACCTCGTCGCCCCACGCCCGGCGGATGTCGCCGTCGAGATCGTCGACGACGCGGTCGTCGGAATCGACGACCAGCGTGGACCGCGTCTGCTCGTCGAACATCGGCCACGGCAATGCACCGCTGTCATCCGGCACGCCGTGGTGGGCGAACGAGGTCCAGCGCCGTTGCAGCCGACCGGAGATCTCCTCGCCGGTCTTGCGTCCCCCGAGCTTGAACGTGATGTCTTTGGGCCCGGCGACGAGATTGCCCCAGACGTAGGGCAGTTCGGTGGCGTGCGTGGCCCCCACCCGCAGGGCCCGCAGCATCCGGGTGGCCCAGTCGAAGCGGTACAGGTAGACCGGTGTGTGCCGTCCGTGCGCTTCGGCAAGCCACACCGTGGGCATCCGGAAGGCGATGTCCCGCGCGACACCGAGACCGGCGACCTTGGGCCGCATCCCCGAGTACGCCGAGGTGATCTGCGCGCGCGGCGGCACCGTCACCTCCGGGTACTCGGCCATCATGTCGGCGAACATCCGCTCGATGTCGTCGGGGGTGATCGGCATCAACGGCGACTTCATCCACTTGAACAGCGCCGCCTCGTCCTTGTTGGTCCCGATCAACAGGGGCACCGGCATGGACTCACCGGCGCGGAACACATCCATCGGGTGCCGGGGAACCAGGTCGCCGTCGATGACCGGGGCGAACGCGATGGTGCCGGGATTGTCCACCGGAACGTCGGTGAAGACCGTCATCGTCGCCTCGGTGATCCGTGCGACGTCAACGGTGGCGAGTTGCTCGGCGTCGGCGGATCGCAGACCGAGCGCCGCCATCAGCTTCTCGGCGATCCCCGCCGAGCGCTCGTGGTCGTACATCGACGTCGCCGGTGAACTCTGTGCGATCGCCCGATGGAACAGACCGTCGGCGGCCGCCATCGTCAGCAGCGTGGTGACGATTCCGGCGCCCGCCGACTCACCGAAAACGGTGACGTTGTCGGGATCGCCGCCGAAGCCGGCGATGTTGTCGCGCACCCACTGCAGTGCAAGAAGAATGTCGCTGAGCGCCGCATTCGACTCGAACCGGGGCTGCGTTGAGTCGAGGAGGTCGTTGAGCGATGTGAGGTCGGCGAAGCCGAGTGCGCCGAGCCGATAGTTGAGCGTCACCACGACGACGCGGCCGTCGCGGGCGAGGTCGGTCGCCTCGTAGAGCGGCTGGCTTCCGCTGCCGAACACGTAGGCACCGCCATGCAGCCACACCATCACCGGTAGCGCCTCATCGGCGACCGGCGCCCAGACGTTGAGGAACAGGCAGTCCTCACCCATCTGTGCATCGGCGCCCAATGCGATGGCGGGGTTGCGTTCCTGCGGGCACACCGGGCCGAACCCGGTGGCATCGACGACGTCGTCGTGGGGTTGCGGGGGCCGCGCCCGACGCCACCGCAGGTCCCCGACCGGAGCCGCGGCGTACCGGATACCGCGCCAGACGTCGACACCGTCGCCACTGCTGCCCCGAACCGGCCCGTGGATGGTCGTCACGACCAGATCTGCTTCGCCCATGTCCCCATCGTGGCGCGAACCCGCACACCGCGTCCGCAGATGTGACACACCGGTCACCTTCTACTCTCGGAACCGTGCCTATGACCGAGTTGATCGAGTTGCCCGGTGGCCGGTTCCGGATGGGCTCGGACCGGCACTACCCGGAAGAACAACCTGCCCACGACCGGGTGGTGGAGCCGTTTGCGATCGAACGCCATCCGGTCACCACCGCACAGTTCGCCGAGTTCATCGCAGCAACCGGATATGTCACGGTCGCCGAGCAGGCGCCGGACCCGGCTGATTTCCCCGACGCCGACCCGGCCTCCCTCCTGCCCGGCTCGGTGGTGTTCACCCCGAGCGCGGCACCGGTGGACCTGCACGACTGGCGGGTGTGGTGGCGCTGGCAGCCCGGCGCAAGCTGGCGCCGACCGACCGGCACCGACAATCTCCTCGTGGCCCGCGCCGAGCACCCGGTGGTGCACATCGCCTACCGCGACGCCGCCGCCTACGCCGACTGGGTCGGCCGGCGCCTGCCGACCGAGGCCGAGTGGGAGTTCGCGGCCAGCGGCGGTCTCGACGGGCAGGAGTACGCCTGGCCCGGCGACGAGCTGCGGCCCGGCGGGCGCGACATGGCGAACACCTGGAAGGGCCGATTTCCGTACCGCAACGACGGTTGGGGAACGACGTCGCCGGTCGGCACGTACCCGCCCAACGGGTTCGGCCTGCACGACATGATCGGCAACGTGTGGGAGCGATGCTGGGACGTGTGGGTACCGCGTCACCCGGTGTCCGACACCGCAGCCGTCGATGCCGACGGTCGCCCGAACCTCCTTGAGCCCACCACGTCACCGCAGGTCATGCGGGTCACCAAGGGTGGATCACATCTGTGCGCACCGGAGTACTGTCGCCGCTACCGACCGGCCGCGCGCTCGGCGCAGTCCGACGACTCGGCGACGTCGCATCTGGGGTTTCGGTGCGTGGTGTGAGTAGGCAGACCTCGCGCGGATGAAACGCGTCACAACCAGGAACACACCCCGCCTCCGAGGCCGTTGACTTCTCGGTTCTGGCGCCGGAGGCGGGTTTTTGGAGCCCCCCTGCCGGAGGCGGGTTGTTGGAGCCCCCTGTCAGGATTGAACTGACGACCGCTCGCTTACAAGGCGAGTGCTCTACCACTGAGCTAAGGAGGCATGCGTGCGCGAGTATATCGGCCGTGCGTTGGGATGGTTGAACCCCGTCCGGCTGATCGAGGACCGTCCGGCGACGATCGACACGATCGAACCGGGCAGCATCATGGTCTCGCCGCGCAAACCGATCGACAGGTTCGACGTCGCGGCGATCACAGAGGTGCTCGACCTCGCCACCAAGATCGGTGCGGTCCTACTGGATTCGGGCACAGCTGCGATCGACACGCAGCAGCAGATCGCCTTCGTGTGCGGTGTCTACGGACTCGAGGACGTCGACGTCGACGTGACCTACAACACCATCGTGGTCAGCGCGCGCCGCGGAGCGACTTTGCCGCCCATCACGACGATGGAGCAGGTCTACTACCGCTCGATGGACTTCACCCGGTTGGCACAGATCGACCGGCTGGTCCGTCGTATCCGCGACATGGCGATCACACCGTCGACGGCGCACCGCAAGGTAGACGAGATCATCACCGCGCCGCACCCGTATCCACACCGGATCGCGACCGGCGCCTGGGGCCTGATGGCCGCGGGTGTGTCGGTGTTGCTCGGCGGCGCCGAACTCGGCGCGCTCATCGCTTTTGTGACGACGGTCGTCATCGTGGTGATCAACCGCCGGCTCAATCGGATCGGTACCCCGGTGTTCTTCCAGCAGCTCGTCGGCGGATTCATCGCCGTGGTGCCGGCCGCCGCCGCGTTCGGTATCGCGCAGAACCTGAATCTGTCGATCGACCTGATGCCGTCGTTCGTCATCGCGGCAGGCATCGTGGTGCTGTTGTCGGGGTTGTCGCTGGTCGGTTCGGTGCAGGACGCGATCACCGGCGCCCCGATCACCGGTGTCGCGAGATTCTTCGAGTTGTTGCTGATGACCGGTGGCCTCATCGGCGGTGTCGGTATCGCGATCAGCGTCCTGGAGCATGTCGGCATCTATCTGCCGACGATCACACCGCAGACCACCTTCCCGGCCGTTGAACTGCCGGTCCGCATCTTCGCCGGCGCCCTGGCCGCGTTCGCCTTCGCGTTGGCGAGCTACGCCGAGAAGCGCGCCCTTCCGGTGGCGTTCATGGGCGGTGCGATCGGCGCCGCGGTGGTCGCGTCGGCGTCCTTCGTCGCCGCGGTCGGTGACGTGGTGGCCAACGGTGTGGCCGCTGCCCTGGTCGGACTGGTGGGTGGTCTGCTCGCCCGCCGCGCGCTGACCCCGCCGCTGGTTGTGGCGATCGCCGGCATCACGCCGCTCCTGCCGGGTCTCGCGGTCTACCGCGCGCTCTACGGTTTGCTGGGGGATCAGACCCTCGACGGCATCACCTGGATGATGAACGCCCTGGGCATCGGCGCCGCGCTTGCGGCCGGTGTCACGCTCGGTGAGTTCATCGCCCGCTCGTTGCGGCGTCCGCAGTTGCCCGTCCGTCCGGCGTGGATGGGGATGCTGCGACGCAATCGACTGCAGGGGTATCGCCGACGCCCGTGACCTTCCCGGCGTGTGACCGGCGGCCGTCCGCGGAGCAGGTAACATCGTGATGCGCACACCGACGCCGGTCGTGCACGCGCCACCGGTCACCGCCGGCGGCACACCGTTGTGAAGCCAGAGGACTGTAATGCCTGCGAAAACCACCGACATCACCGACGACGAGTTGGAGCCGGTCGCCGACGAGACGGCAAGTTCCGCACGTCGCGTCGTCGCCGCCTACGCAACCGACGCCGACGAGTGCCGGATGCTGCTGTCCATGCTGGGAATCGCGCCGGGCGAGAACGCCTGAAACGCATGGCGGGGTCCGGGGACGAGTCCAACGGCGGGACCACCGCCGACCATGAGTTCGGTGACGCGCAGTTCGTCGTAGTCGCCAACCGACTGCCCGTCGACAAGGAGGTCCTCCCCGACGGGACGGTGAACTGGAAACGCAGCCCAGGCGGTCTGGTGACCGCGCTGGAACCGATCCTGCGGTCGCAGACCGGCGCCTGGGTGGGCTGGTCCGGTATTGCCGACTCCGACGACAACCCCGACATCGAGGGCATCGACATCCATGCGGTGCCGCTGTCCACGCAGGAGATCGCCGAGTACTACGAGGGGTTCTCCAATGCCACGCTGTGGCCGCTGTATCACGACGTTCTGGTCAAACCCGAGTATCACCGCGAGTGGTGGAACACCTACGTCGAGGTGAACCGACGCTTCGCCGAGAAGACCGCCACCGCAGCGGCCGAAGGCGCGATCGTCTGGATTCAGGACTACCAACTGCAGCTGGTCCCCAAGATGCTGCGGATGTTGCGCCCGGACCTCAAGATCGGCTTCTTCCTACACATCCCCTTCCCGCCGGTCGAGCTGTTCATGCAGCTGCCCTGGCGCACCGAGATCGTCGAGGGTCTGCTCGGCGCCGACCTCATCGGCTTTCATCTGCCGGGCGGCGCCCAGAACTTCCTGTTCCTCGCGCGTCGACTCGCCGGCCAGGCCACCAGCAAGGGCACGGTCGGCGTCCGCTCACGGTTCGGTGTCGTGCAGGTGGGTTTCCGCACCGTTCGGGTCGGCGCCTTCCCGATCTCCATCGACTCCGGTGACCTCGACGCCAAGGCACGGTCCAAGGACATCCGCAAACGTGCCGCCGAGCTCCGCGAAGAACTCGGCAATCCGAAGACGATCATGCTCGGCGTCGATCGTCTCGACTACACCAAGGGCATCGACGTACGACTCGAGGCGCTCTCCGAATTGTTGGCCGAGCACCGGATCAAGCCCGAAGAGACCGTGATGATCCAGCTCGCGACGCCGAGCCGGGAACGTGTCGACAGCTATGTCCGGATGCGCGCCGGGATCGAACAACTCGTCGGCAACATCAACGGTGTCTACGCGACCGTCGGCCAGCCGGTGGTCCAGTATCTGCACCGGCCGGTGCCGCGCGACGAACTGATCGCCTTCTTCGTCGCGGCCGACGTGATGCTGGTGACGCCGCTGCGCGACGGGATGAACCTGGTCGCCAAGGAGTACGTGGCGTGCCGCAGCGACCTCGGTGGCGCCCTCGTGCTCAGCGAATTCACCGGGGCCGCAGCCGAGTTGCGCTCCGCCTATCAGGCCAACCCGTATGACCTCGACGGCGTCAAGGACGCGATCGAGGCTGCGGTGCAACAGTCCACCGAGGACGGCCGCAAACGCATGCGTGCGTTGCGTCGCCAGGTGCTCGCCCACGACGTCGCCAAATGGGCCGAGAGTTTCCTCGGCACACTGGAGTCGGTGACCGAGACCGCCGCCGACCCCAATCGCGGGGTACATCTGGTCCAGGGTGGAACGGAATCGTCGGACAGCAACGAATGAGCGCCACGGGCATCCCCGCAGACTTGCGCGAGTCCCTGACCGCCGCCGCTGCAGTACCCACGCTGTTGGTCGCCTCCGATTACGACGGATGCATGTCGCCGTTGGTGTCACGCCCGGAGGATGCGGTACCCAACCCGGCGTCGGTCGCCGCCATCGAAGCGGCCGCAGCCCTCGCCGATACGGCGGCCGCGGTGGTCTCCGGCCGGGAGCTGGCGGTGTTGGCCGACCTGTCCGGGGTGAAGGGGCCGGTCACACTCGTCGGCAGCCACGGCAGCGAGTTCGACACCGGCTTCGTCGAGGAGATCTCCGAAGCACACCGCGAGCTACTTCATCGGTTGATCGACGAACTACGTTCGATCGCAGCAGATCACCCTGGTTCGCGGGTGGAGACCAAACCGGCCAGCACCGTGCTGCATGTCCGCAATGCCGCACCGGCCGACGCCGACGCAGCGCTCGAGGCGGCGCGATCAGGCCCCGCGCGATGGCCCGGAGTGCATGTCACCGAAGGCAAAGAGGTCATCGAGCTCGCCGTCATCGAGACCAGCAAGGGCCACGCCCTCGACGTGCTCCGCGACCGGGTCGGCGCCGACGCGGTCATCTACCTCGGCGATGACGTGACCGACGAGAAGGCGTTCGCGCACCTCGATTCCGAGCGCGGCGACGTGAGTATCAAGGTCGGCGCGGGGGACACCATCGCCACCCATCGGATCGGTGACACCGACGACGTCGCAACGGTGCTCGAGTTCATCGTCGCACGGCGGCGGGAGTCGACAGGCCGATAGTGCAGTCTGGCTGCGATCGATGTCGACCCGGCGAAGCATCGCCGCGTTCTGGGCTCCGTGTCCGTCCGCATCACCGCTGAGCCTGTCCGGATGGATAATTCAGTCGACCACTGCCACAGGTGATGCTCGCGGACACGTCCGAAACGGATAGGTCGCGTGGAGTGCGCCCACCGCAGTCGAGGTCAGCCCACCGCGCCCGCCCCCACCAGCGGATCAACCGTGCGCGCCCGTTTCGCCGACTCGCGGATGACGCGATGGACAAAGCCGAGCTTGCGAACCACCGGCCGCGGGATCTCGAACGGGTACAGCGGACGGGCCCCCATCGCGCCGTTCACCCGATTGAACATGCTGGACAACCACTTCCAGTCGTAGAGCAACCGTTCGATCGGCTCGTCGGCGTAGGACTGCAACGGCACGATGTCACGGTCCATGGTAAACACGACTTGCGCACTGCTCAGCATCAACCCGGATTCACGCGCGGTGTCGATGGTTCCGGTGATGTGCAGGTAGTGGGCGAAACACTCCGCGAAGTCCTCCCACGGGTGCATCGTCGCGTACTCGGAGATGAAGGAGTCGCGCCAGTTGCGCGGCGGACCGTAGGTGTAATGTCGGTCGATCGCGTCGGTGTAGGAGGCCCGCTCGTCGCCGAAGAGCTCTCGGGCCTCACCAAGGTATTCCGTTGCGCCGTCGCCGGTCTCGACCAGATGGTGTTCGAAGTAATGACCCACCTCGTGCCGGAAATGACCGAGCATCGTCCGGTAGGCCTCGCCGAGGTCGACGCGCAGCCGTTCGCGATGGGCGTCGAGCGATTCGGCGAGGTCGATGGTGATGACACCGTTGGCATGTCCGATGGTCACCGGCCGGCCGGTAGTCTGGCTCGACAACAGGTCGAAGGCAAGGCCGCCGTCGGTGCGCCAGAACGGCTCCACCGGCAGGCCCAGATCGACCAGCTGATACACCAACATGCGCAGGTCGCGGGTGGTGGAGTTGAGTTTTTCCAAAGCGATCGTGTCATCCGGATCGGGTTGCCGTCGGACCAGCGAGCACGGAAAACACCGGCCCCGCAGCCCGATCGACTCCGGCCCCACTTCCGCGGGGGTGACCCAATTGCAGCCGGTGCGGGTGCGGTTGGCACAGTACACCCAGCGTCGGCCGTCGATCAGCACGCCATCCTCTGCGACGACAACCAGCGAACGACTCGGAAGGTGGACGCCGACAGCGGTTCCGCATTGAGGACACTGCCGTGGGACGAACCCCGACAACGCGTTGCAGACGGGGCACGAGAGCGCATGCACAGCGCTCAGCCTATCCCGATTCGGGCCTCTCCGGTGTCGGTCGGCAGGTCGCCGGCCACCACGGCGGTCACCTTGTAGGAGTTCAGGTTGATGGTGCCCCGATGGTTGTCGAGGAACGCCGTGTCGGCGGCGTCGCGGCCGGTGGCGATCCGCACCATGGACTGCCGCGGCGCCAGCCCGGTCGCGTCGACCACCACCCACCGTCCGTCGACCAGTGCCTCGGCGACCGCGTGGAAGTCCATCGGGTCGCAGCCCGGCGCGTACACCGCGACCAGTCGGGCCGGGATGTTCAACGCACGCAGCAGAGCCACCACCAGATGTGCATAGTCGCGGCATACCCCGGCATTGGCGAGCAAGGTGTCCGCGGCTCCGTCGATCGGGTCGCTGGCGCCCGGGATGTAGCTGAGCCGATTCTCCACGTATTCGGCCACCTGCTGCAGCAGTTCACTGGGCGGCAAGTTTATGTCGAACTGTCCGGCAGCGAATCCGAAGAACTTGTCGGCCTCAGCGTATCGACTGGGACGCAGGTAGATCGAATGGTCAGTCACCTCGACCGCGATGGGGTCGGCCGGTGCGGTGACCGATGCCGAGTAGTCCACCACCACCAAGCCTGATTCGACCTGGATGCGGTGGATGCGAGATCCGTGCTCGCCGACGATCTCCTCGGGTTCGACGGCGTCGCCGTCGATGGTCATCGACAGTTCCTCGGTGAGGTCGAGACCGGGCAGCTTCGCCACGGTGATCTGGAATTCGAGCTCCGTGGCAGCGGTGACGTACACCTCGAGGTTGGCGGAGACATCGCGCGTGGCTGTGGTCATGCCCCAACGGTAGGCGATGGCTCACCGGTGGTCGCGGCGACGGGGTCGGCATAGACAACACTGAGCGCCATCACCACGGCCGCACTCTCCTGCACGCGCAGACCGAACTGCGACGGCGAGATCTCGAGCGGGCGGGCGATGGTGGTCGCCGCATCGAACGCGGCCTGCACGGGTGCCAGACCGTGCGGGTGAGCGGCGAACGCGTCGCCGGCGACGACCACACCGTCCGGGTTGAGGACGTCGCGCAGCATCGCGACCACACCACCGAGTACCTCGGCACGCTCATCGACGATCGCCGAGTCGTTCTCACCGACGCCGAGCCGTCGGGCCGCGGACTGCGCGGCACCCCGGCCGATCACATCCTGCAGGACGGGTCGCGCCGCGGAGGCGAGATGGGGTGCGACGACAGGCAGATGCGCGATGGAACCGGCGCCGCGCAGCGGCATCAACACCTTCCCGTCGACAGACATTGCCATGCCGACGGTCTCGCGGGCATAGAAGAACAGGCCGGTACCCACGATCTCCCGCGGCGAACTCAGCAACAGTTCGGCAGCCGCCATCGCCTGCACGTGCTCGCCGACCGAGACCGGGACGCCGAGAGCGGTGGCCAGCATCTGCCCCACCGGGACACGCCGCCAGCCGAGAACCGGATGGTCGATTCGTCCCGTTGCCGCATCCACGGCACCGCCGGCGGCGACACCACCCCACAGCAACCGACGCCCACTGAACCGGTCGACGAGTTCGGCCAGCTGATCGCACAGATCACCGACAGCCGCCTCGTCGCGCGGTGTGCGGACCGCATGGCTGTACAGGGTCCGTCCGCCGAGGTCGGCGATGGCCAGCAGTGTTCGCCGTGCGCCGATGTGCATTCCGGCGACGCACAATGTGTCTCGGTCGATGGTGAGGGGATGTTTGGGTCGCCCGATACCGCCGGGGTCCACCAGATCGGGCCGGTCGACGATCAGACCGATCCGAGACAATGCAGCGACCTGACGGTTGATGGTCGCCGGTGACAATGCGGTCGCGGCGGCCAGGTGATCACGCGTCACGGGGCCGCTGACCCGGATGGCGTGCAGCACGGCCGCGGCGGGCGTGGAGCCGACCTGCAGGGCCGCGGGCACGACTCCGGTCGACGACATGCACCAAACTTAGCAACGCAGTGCCGTCGCTAAGCTGAGGTCATGAGCAGCTCCCTCGAACGCGGCACGACGGACACGGACAAAAAGCTCGCGGTGGTGACCGGCGCGAGCTCGGGGATCGGCGCGGCGACCGCACGTCAGCTTGCCGAACAGGGCTATCACGTCGTCCTCGGCGCCCGACGTACCGAGCTGATCGACGAACTCGCCGCGGAGATCGGCGGCACCGGCCGTCGCCTCGACGTCACCGACGAGGATTCGGTCGCGTCCTTCGTCGACGGACTCGATACCGTCCATGTCCTGGTGAACAATGCCGGCGGCGCCAAAGGGCTCGATCCCATCGCGACCGCAGACCTCGACGACTGGCGGTGGATGTATGAGACCAACGTCCTCGGCACGCTGCGGATCACCAAGGCGCTGCTGCCCGCACTGATCGCATCGGGCGACGGCCTGATCGTGACAATCTCCTCGATCGCGGCCCTCGAGGCGTACGACAACGGCGCCGGCTACACCTCCGCGAAGCACGCACAGGGTGTGCTGCATCGCACGCTGCGCTATGAGCTGCTCGGAAAGCCGGTGCGCCTCACCGAGATCGCACCGGGCATGGTCGAAACCGAGTTCTCGCTTGTCCGGTTCCGCGGAGATCAGGACCGCGCCGATGCCGTCTACCAGGGCCTGACCCCATTGACCGCCGACGACGTGGCCGAGGTAATCGGTTTCGTCGCCTCGCGGCCGCCGCACGTGAACCTCGACCAGATCATCCTGAAACCGCGAGATCAGGCCTCGGCTCGGCGAAACATCAAGACGGGGTAGGCGCGCCCACCCGTACCCGACGAACTCAACCCGCCGGCGCCGCCGACCGCGGCGCACCGGATGGCGTTGCCGGCGCATCGATCTGCTCGGGATCGCCCTGGATCGCCGACATCCCGGTCCAGGTGTCCCAGTCGAAGATCCAGTCGAAGATGTCGCCGTCGGCCTCCGACAACTCGATGCGGGTACCGGTCACCTCCACCGGATCGCCGTAGACCGCGGTGTCGAAATATCGTTGCGCATTCTCCAGAGACAGATTGATGCAGCCGTTGGTGACGTTCGACGACCCTTGCACGCCAATGGTTTCCGGGTTGGCGTGGATGAACTCACCGTTGTTGGAGATGCGGACGGCGAAGCGTTCGCGGATGTTGAAATACCCGGCCGCGGGGTTGCTCATGTAGAAGTCTTCGTACTTCTCGGTCACCACATGGATGCCCGAACGGGTGACGTTGCGATCCAGGTCGCCCTCACCGTAGCTACACGGCAGCGTCATCAGCACGGCACCGTCACGCACCACCACGATCTGATGCGACGACGACTCGGCCTTCACGATCTGTGATCGTCCGATGCCGAAGTCGCTGGTCACATCCGCTGCGCCATAGGCGCCGCCGCCGTGGTCGACGCCGTAGAGGTCGGCCGACATGTGCACCTTGGTGCCCGGCACCCAATAGTCCTTGGGTCGCCAGTGCACTCGTGACCCGTTGTCCTCGCCGAGCCAAGCCCAGGCACCCTCGGTCTCCGGTTCGGTGGTGACGCTCAGCGCCTTCTCGACGGCTTCCTTGTCATCGACCGTCGCATTGAACTTCAGGATGATCGGCGCGGCGATACCGACCTCTTGGCCGTCGCCGATGTTGACCACCACGTTGATCTGCGACTCTGGGGTCAGCGTCGTGAACGTCCCTTCGACCGGCGCGGTGACCCGGTCGCTGCCGATGGCGCTGCCCTGCCACGTGTACTCCGACCCGTACCCCAGAGGTTCGGTGATGGTGAAGGTGGTCTGGTCATCCGACATCTCCCCCTGCACCACCTTGCCGTTCGGGTTGAGCAGCTTGATGTCGGGATTGAGTTGACCGTTTTCGGCTTTCACCGAGAACGTGTCGGTGGGGTTCGGGGCGTCCGGCGAATCGAGCGAAGGCGTGAACACGACCTGCACGGTGGGCTCGGCGGGTCCCGCGTTTTCGCTGGCGGAGTCGCCGCCCGAACACGCGGCAACCGCCGCACCGACAGCGCCGAGTCCGGCGGCGGCAAGGACGGTGCGACGAGTGACGAGAGATTTCGCAGTCATAACATCTCGAGCCTACCGAGCGAATGTCCGGAAAACCCCATCTGCCAGCTGTGATCTGGCTGAAAAACCGACGATCACCCGGGCAGGTGGGCGCGCTCACCTTCGTGGTCGAAGATCGACACGATCTCGGCCGGCCCGTCGACGGCGGCCATTCCGTGGGGCACCATGGTCGAGAACTCCGCCGCCTGGCCGGTAGGGACCGCGATCACCCGCTCCCCGAGGTGCAGCCGGATGGTCCCGGAGATGACCGTGAACCATTCGCGGCCAGGGTGTACGCCCAGGTTGTTCGGGTCCACCACGTGCTCTTCGGTGATCCGCATCTTGGCCACCGTGACCCCACCGGGAGTCTGATTCCGCGACAGCTTCCACACGGTCATTCCGGCGGTCCGGTGCGACTCTGGACGGATCACCACGTCCTCGTCGTTGGACGGCTCGACCAGCTGGTCCAGGGTGGTGCCCAGGGCGCGCGCGATGGGCACCAGCTGGTCCAACGCCACTCTCCGATGCCCGGTCTCGATGCGACTCAGCGTCGACGGACTCAGGAAGCAGCGCGCGGCCAGTGAGTCCAAGGTCCACCCCTTGGCCACTCGCAGCCCCCGAATCCGCTGACGGACCACCGCATCAATTTCTTGCTCCATACGCAAGACTGTATGCCAATCCGGCATTTCGCCGCTACCGTCGACGGTATGACGCAGTCCGCACACTCACCGCACACCGGGCACCATCCCGGTCACGACGCACATCGGCGGCACGGCCATCACCACAGCGCCCACGCCGCGTACACGCACGATCCGGCCACCGCCGACGCGATGGCCGAAGGCATGGCCGAGGTGCTCGACCTCGACGCAGCGGCCTCCGGCGGTTTCGTCGACGAGCTCGCCGAACGCATCGCCGACCTGATTGCCGCGCCACGCTCCGTCGTCGACCTCGGGTCGGGCACCGGCGGGCTCACCGCGCGCCTCGCGGCCCGCTTCCCGTCGGCACAGGTCACCGCGCTCGACAATGCGCCGGACATGCTCGACCGCGTCCGCGACGCGGCCCGGGCCGCCGGTGTCGGCGATCGTGTCCGGACGCAGGTCGCCGATCTCGACACCGCACTGCCGGGCGATCTCGCCGACCTCGACGTGGTGTGGTCGTCGTCGACCATGCACCACTTCGCCGCGCCGGCGGACCTACTCGGCAGTGTCCACGCCGCAGTCCGGCCCGGCGGCCTGCTGATTGTGGTGGAGCTCGACGGCCTTCCCGCTTTCCTCCCGCCCTACACACCCGATGGACAGCTGGAGCGTCGCCTGCACACGATCATGACCGAGCGCGGGGCCAACGCCCACCCCGACTGGTCGCCGGTGATCGTCGGCGCCGGCTTCGACCTGCTCGAGACCCACGCCATCACGAATGCACCGGCACCGCTGGATCTCACGAGTCGCTATGCGCACGCCTGGATCTCGCGGATGGCGCACGGCCTGGCCGAGGAACTGTCCGACACCGACCGGTCCCGGCTCGATGACCTGCTCGCCCCCGCCGGACCATCGTCGCTGGGCACGCGCGACGACCTCACCGTCAGAACCCGCCGCACCGCATGGATCGCCCGGCGGCCCGAACACAACCAGGAGAAACCATGAGCAGCAAGAATTTCGACGTCGCGATCGTCGGCGGCGGCCCCGCCGGGCTGAGCGCGGCCACCACCCTGGCGCGGTCCCTGCGCTCGGTCCTCGTCGTCGACGGCGGCCAACCCCGCAACGCCCCGGCCGACGGCGCCCACAACGTCCTCGGCCAGGAGAACATCTCACCGACCGAACTTCTGGACCGCGGGCGGGCCGAGGCCCGCAGCTACGGAGCGGATTTCGTCTCCGATGAGGTGATCGACGCTGCGCGTGGCGACAACGGCACGTTCACCCTGACCCTCGCCGGCGGCGACACGGTCGACGCACGGCGCGTGCTGCTGGCCACCGGTCTCGTCGACGAGCTACCCGAGGTACCCGGAGTGCCCGAACTCTGGGGCTCCACGGTGCTGCACTGTCCGTTCTGCCATGGATGGGAGGTACGCGGTCAGCGGATAGGCATCCTGGGCACCGGGCCGATGGCCGTCCACCAGACGTTGCTGTTCCGCCAACTGAGCGACGATGTCACGTTGTTCACCCACACCATGGGCGAGATCGAACCCGCCGAGCGCGAACAGCTCTCGGCACTCGACGTCGCCATCATCGATCAGACGGTGGACCATCTCGACATCGCCGACGGCACGCTGGCGGCCGTCGCACTGACCGACGGCGACCGTATCGAACGGGACGCACTGGTGGTCGCACCGAAGTTCGTGGTCCGATCCGCGCTCTACTCCAGCCTGGGCGGAACGCTCGCCGATCACCCGATGGGGCAGTATGTGGCGACCGATGCGATGGGCGCCACCGACATCCCCGGTGTCTGGGCCGCCGGTAACGTCGCCAACCTTGCCGCCACGGTCGCGGTGTCGATGGGTGCGGGCGTAACCGCGGCCGGCGCGCTGCACATGGATCTGATCACCGAGGACACACGCCGCGCGGTCCAGGCCCGACGCTCACGCGCCCTCGCAGATGCCCAAGAAGCTGTCTGACCGCCGCGCCGCGGTCAGTCGGCGAAACCGTCGAGCACCGCACGCGACCCGGACAGTCCAAGCCGGGTCGCGCCTGCGCCGATCAGCTCCGCCGCGAACTCGGGTGTGCGGATGCCTCCGCTGGCCTTCACCCCGACCGTCTCGCCGACCGCGGCACGCATGAGGCGGACCGCCTCGACGCTCGCGCCGCCGGATGGATGGAAGCCGGTGGAGGTCTTGACCATCGTCGCACCGGCCTGCGCCGCACGGCGACAAACCTCGGTGACCGTGTCGGGACCGGCGAACTCGAGCAGCGCAGCAGACTCGATGATGACCTTCAACACCACGTCGCCGATGGCCTCGCGGACGGTCAGCACGTCGGCGAACACCTCGTCGAAACGCCCGTCGACCGCGGCGCCGACATCGATCACCATGTCGACCTCCTCGGCTCCGGTGTCGACGGCCAGACGGGCCTCGGCCGCCTTGACCAGCGAATGATGCTTGCCCGACGGGAACCCGGCCGCCACGCAGGTCTTCTGCTCGCCGGTGTCGATGGGCAGCATCGACGGCGACAGGCACACCGCATACACGCCCAGGTCGGCGGCCTCGGCGACGGTGGCCTCAGCGTCCGCGCGGGTGGCCTCGGGTTTGAGCAGAGTGTGGTCGATGAGGGCCGCGACATCGCGCCGGGTCAGGTCGGTGGTGATCACACAGACGAGCTTGGCACACTGACAGACGTGGCAGCATCAGAGCCGACGCCCGCAGCGGCCGTCGCGGCATCGACGACATCGTCCTCCCCCGACAGCGATCGGCGGTACGTCCTGACCCTCGGATGCCCCGACCGCACCGGAATCGTCGCGCGGATCTCCGGGTTCCTCGCCGAGATCGGCGGCTGGATCACCGAGGCGGGGTATCACTCCGACAGCGAGACCGGGTGGTTCTTCACCCGGCAGACCGTGCGGGCCGGATCGGTCCGGATCGGCCTCGACGAGATGCGCGAACGCTTCGCCCGTGAGGTGGCCGCCGAAATCGGCCCCGACACCGAGTGGCAGCTCACCGACACCGGCGCACCGAAGTCGGTGGTGCTGCTGGTCAGCAAGGAGAGCCACTGTCTAGTGGACCTGCTCGGCCGTGCGCATCGCGGCGAACTGCCGGCCAACGTGTCCGCGGTGATCGGCAATCATCGGGATCTCGAAGAGCTCGTCACCCGCTTCGACGTCCCGTTCCACCACGTGCCATTCCCATCCGACGGCAAGGCGCAGGCATTCGATGAGGTGGCCACCGTGGTCGAGCAGTACTCACCAGATGCCGTGGTGTTGGCGCGATTCATGCAGATCCTGCCGCCACAGCTCTGCGACGCGTGGGCAGGCCGCGCGATCAACATCCACCACAGCTTCCTGCCCAGCTTCGTCGGCGCCCGCCCGTACCACCAGGCGTTCGCACGCGGCGTCAAACTGATCGGCGCCACCTGCCACTACGTGACCGCCGACCTCGACGCGGGACCCATCATCGAGCAGGACGTGATCCGGGTCGATCACAGCGACACCGTCGCCGACATGGTGCGCCAGGGCCGCGACATCGAGACGATGGTGCTCTCCCGCGGCCTGCGCTGGCATCTCGAGGACCGCATCCTGGTGCACGGCCGCAAGACGGTCGTCTTCACCTGACGTCACCGCGGATTCGTAGTATCGACCGGCGTTTTTCCGCCGGTTGATACTACAAATCGTCAGAAGCCGAAGTCGCCGAAGTCTCCGAAATCGCCGCCGCCGTCGAAGAAACCGCCGCCGGAGTCGCCACCCATGTCGCCGCCACCGAAGTCGCCACCGGCATCGCCGGCGTCACTACCGGCGTCTCCACCGTCGAGTGCGCCGGCGTCCGATCCGTCACCTGCACCGCTCTCGAAGGCGTTCGCATCGTAGTTGACACCTGCCATGCCGGAGAACAGCGCCGAGAACAGGAACATCGACCCGATGCCCCACGCGCCGGCGACCAGGGCGGGCTTCCACCACGGCTCGGAGTACCAGCCGGCCGGCACCGGGCGCCCGGCGACACGACCACCGGGATAGTAGTTGGGGGTTCGCTCCGAGGGGCCGGGCGACGCCTCGATCTGCCGGCCCTCGAAGTCGACCGTGCGGTCTTCGGTAACCGCGCCGGCGCTCTTCTGACCCTCGAGTTCGGGCACGGGTGGGCCCGGGTCGAGATTCATGGCGGTGCGGGCCGCGCGGACGTAGTAGAGACCCTCCAGCGCGGTCTGTTTGGCCAGGCGCGCCTGCGCCGGCGACGTCGCCTGCTCGATCTGCGATCCCGCGGCGTTGTAGCGTTCGCCGGCGTCGGCGAGCGCCTGCTTGGATGCGGGGCCGTCACCCACCAGCATGAACACCTGGCCGCCGAGCCGTTCGATGGCTTGGCGCGCATCGGCTTTGGCGTCGTCGAGCTGGCGAGCGGCGTTGGCCCCGGATCGTTGCTGCGACATCACCACGATGCCGACAACCACCACGACGACCACCGCGATCAAGATCAGTGCGCTCATCTCTTCCTCCGTAGGGGGTACACCTGCGCTGCCCTCCCGGGAGACCGCGGGGGCGCTCCGCCAAGATCGGCAAAATCGGACATCTCCCAGCGTACCGACGATCGTCGGCTCACCGCCGCGTCCGCATCCGGCGGCGGTCGCTCAGGCCGCCGAGCAGCCGCCGGAATCTCCGGTCATCTGACCCGACAGCGCCACATCCTGCCCGTCGACGGCGAAGTCGACGCCCTGGTCGGTCACCTTCATGTTCTGCACGGTGACCTCGTCGAACAGCGGGCCGAACATCGAATCGGACACACTGTCGACCACCTGCTGGGCGAAGTCGGAGGGGATGCCGAAGATGAAGGCGTTGGCCTCGACCACCTCGAAGTCGACGCGCCCGTCCTGCAGCACGGGTTTGATCGTGGTGGACACCGGGATCGGTAGGAAGGCGAGCTGCACCGCGGAATCGACCTTGATGGTCCCGTCGGCGGCATTGCCGGTGATCGACTCGATACTGGCGCCCTGCATCAGGCTGCTCGCCCCGTTGCCGCCGTTGCCCGAGGTCGACGGATCGGGGCTTGCGGTGGCCGACTCGCTCATCGCGACCACCCGATCGAACGGGATGAACCCGGTGCCGACCAGAGAGCGGATGTTGGTGGTGTCCCCGTCGCCGGTGATGCCCTCGGCCCGCGCATGCAACCGCATCTGGCCGGGCTCGTCGGCGGTGTCGATCTGGACGAACGGGATGTCGTTGCCGAAGCCCTGCAACAGCATCGGCTTGCGACTCAACGACACCGAGGTCTCGGTACCGGTGAGGTCGGTGAAGGCGCTCTCCATGCAGTCGGTCGCCTGGTTGCGCAGATAGAGTTCGCTGCCGACGGCGGCGATCACCAACACCAGGACCACCGCCACCGAGGCCAGTGCGACGATCTTGCCGGTGCTACGCCGTTTGGCCGGCGCCGACGACACGACACCGGGCTGCGCTTCGGGCGGTATCGGCGCGAAACCGTCGGTCCCACTCGCCGGGAACCCGCCGGTCTCCCCGGGGCCGAACTGAGCGGTCTCGGTGCGCGGCACCTGCGAATAGGCGCGCGGTGACTGATCGGTCGTCGCCGCGGCGTCGAGCCGCGCGGTGTGATCGTCCGGGTACGGATGGGCACCCGGCTCGTCGGGACGACCCGTCTGCGGGGTGGGCTCGTTGTCGGACCGCTTCTGCGGGTCCTCGCCGGCTGCCGGCCGGTCGGTGTTCTCGCTGTCGGTCATGTCGTGCGGTCCTCAGTTGCTGCTCGGTGCCGAGACCTGTCGGATGGGCCGTTCGTTGTCGAGCACGGCCAGGGCTTTGCGTGCCTTCTCCACTGCGTTCACATCGATCTCGTGAACCCCGACCTGCACGCTGTCGTCGTATGCGGCGACCACGGTACCGAAGGGATCTGTGAGTTGGCTGTGACCTGTTCCGGTGGGTGCCGACGACTCGGCCACCTGCTGATCGGTGGGTACCGCCTGCCCCACGGCGACCACGAAACTGGTCGAATCCAGTGCCCGCGCGGTGGCCAGCACCTGCCACTGGTGCACCTTGCCCGGGCCGGCACCCCACGATGCGGGCACCACGATCACCTGCGCGCCGCTGCGCGCGAGTTCGGTGAACAGCGCGGGAAAGCGGATGTCGTAGCAGGTGGCGACACCCACCGTGACGTCGCCGATCGTGAAGGTGACCGGGTCATCGCCCGGCGCAACGGTCCGGGACTCGGTGAAACCGAAGGCGTCGTAGAGATGGATCTTGTCGTAGGAGGTGCGCGACCCGTCCGGGGCGGCGATGAGCAGCGTATTCGCGACCCGATCGCCCGCGGGCGTGAACATCCCGGCGACGACGGTGACCCCGTGGCGTTCGGCGATCGACGACACTCCACGCGCCCACGGACCGTCCACCGGCTCGGCGACCGGGCCCAGCGGGACGCCGAACCGGCACATCGTCGCCTCGGGCAACACCACCAGATCGGCGTTGTCGGCGGCGGCCTCGGCCACCGCGGCCTCCACGAGCTCCAGGTTCGCCGCCGGGTCTGTGCCGGAGGCGATCTGCGCCATCGCAATTCGCATGGCCACCAGCGTACGGACCGGCACGCTGCTGACAACCGGCTGATCATGGGGCATTCGCACGATCAGATGACGAATCAGTCGGGAGAAACCACCGACCACGGCACGGTCAGCACATTGTCGACCGACCGGCCCCGGCCGATGACCACCGGGATGCCGCCCGCACGCATCGCCGTCAACGCCTGGCGCCACCGAGTCCGCGGGCCGTAGGCCGCGTGACCGGCCGCAATGTCCCAGGCGCGGTCGGCCCGGGTCAGCAGTTCATGAATCCGTTCGCCCGCAACATTGTGGTGGATCAACGCCTTCGGCAGACGTTCCGCGAGTTCCGAGGGTCGCGCCGTGTGTTCTGGCGACCAGCTCAGCGTCAGCGTGCGCGGCCCGGCGGCGTCCAGCACGATCCAACAGCAACGGCGACCGATCTCGTCGCAGGTGCCCTCCACGATGAGCCCGCCCGGGGCCAGCGCATGCCGCATCTGCGCCCAGGACGCGGCCACCTCTTCTTCGTCGTACTGCCGCAGCACGTTGAAGGCCCGAACCAGCTGCGGACGCAAGCCCGCGAGTTCGAAGCCGCCGAGGGCGAATCGCACCTCGTCGCGGGTACCGACGATGCGCTCGGGATCGATCTCCAGGCCCACCATCTCGAGGTTCGGCGCAATTGTCCGCAGGCGCCGCGCCATCTCGACGGTCGTGTCGGGGCGCGCCCCGTAGCCGAGGTCGACGACGAGCGGACGGGGCACCGAACCGAGTGCGATGCCGATCGCGGCGTCATGCACCATCCACCGGTCCACCCGCCGGAGCCGGTTGATGTTGGTGGTGCCGCGGGTGATGCGGCCGAGCGGCCTACTCTGGCCGGCCCCGCCGGCGCTCAGAGGTTCTTCTTGACCCAGTCGGCCGCGTATTCGGCTTCCGCGCGGAACAGGTCGACGAGATTGACCAGCATCAGCTGTTCGAGCTTGCCGTTGACGAACGGGATGAACACCTTGACCTCGGTGGTCTTGCGGATGGTGCAGCCGGTCTCGGTGGGGAAAAGTTCCTGCCACCCCTGCAGGCTGCCCGGGCCGGCCGGGATCGACGCGGTGTAGTCGCCCTTGGTGTTGTCCGGGTCGAATGCGCCGAAGGTCTCCTCGCGGGTGATCACCATGTCCTTCATCAGCACGGTCTGCGCGAGCGCCGGCAGCTGGTCGCGACCGATCGTCTGCTTGAGCACGACCTTCATCCCGGTCTCGTCGGCGGTGAACGAGTCGACCGCACAGTGCGGGGAGATCATCTGGAAGCCCGCCATCATGTCGTCCCAGTACTGTCGGGTGCTCTGCGCCTGGTAGAGCGTTTCCGCAGGGTGGGTGAAGCGCGCCGAGTAGCTGAGCCGTCGTGCCATGGCGACCAGGCTACGTTACCGATTCGTTGCTTCCCAATTCGTCGGCGATGTCATGGCGCCGGCCCCTTCAGCGATGCGCCGCCTCCCACGACACCGTCTGCTCGTGTTCGGCGTCGAGCAACTCCACGAGTTGGTCGATGATGGCCTTCTCGATCTTGCTGCCGACGAACGGAACGCTGACGTCGACGTCGGCGGTATATCGGGTGGTCGCCGGGTCACCACTGATGGCCACGGCCCCCGCGACCTTCGCCGGCGCCCCGGACACCGTGGCGGTCATCTCACCGGCGATCTCGTCGCCGACGAGCCGGAAGGTGTTCCGGCGCGGGATCTGCGCGTCCCCGTTGAGCACCTTGGACACCATCGACGGCAGCTTCTCCGCCGGCACGCCCTGCTGCATCGCCACGGTCACCGTGTCCCCGGACACCTCGAACGACTCGAGTTTGCCGTGGCTGGAGTTGATGGCCTCGAGCAGATCCCGCCAATAGTCTTCCGACGACAGGACCTCCCACAGCCGCTGAACCGAGAAGGGATAGGACACCGTGTGTTCCATCGTGCTGGCCATGAGGGGGACACTACCGGAGTACGACGACCCGGCTACCGTTACACGGGTGAGTGAGAGCGGCCCGCGGCACCCGACACCGACGACCCCGGACACGCGCCTGTCGACGATGACGACGCTGCGCCTGGGCGGGCCCGCACGCGCGGTGCACAGATGCCGCGAAACCGACGACCTGGCGCAAGTCGTCACGACCCTCGATCACGCCGGGGATCGCTGCCTCCTGGTCGGGGGTGGATCGAATCTGGTGGTCGCCGACGAGGGCTTCGACGGCACCGTGGTGCTCATCGAGACATCCGACGTGGTGTTCGGCGACGAGAACGGCGTCCCATTCGTCACCGCTCAGGCCGGTGTCGGCTGGGACGATCTCGTCGCGACCACCGTTCAGGCGGGCTTCGGTGGACTGGAGTGTCTTTCGGGCATCCCCGGTGCCGCGGGCGCGACACCGGTGCAGAACGTGGGCGCCTACGGCGTCGAGGTGGCCGATCTGCTGCGCAGCGTTGAACTGCTGGACCGTCGATCGGGACGACGGCATTGGGTTGCGCCGAGTGCGCTCGAACTCGGCTACCGCACCAGCAATCTCAAGCATCGTGGCGATCATGTGGTGCTCGGGGTGTCGTTCTGGCTCAACGCCGATCGGATCAGCCGACCGATCCGCTACGGCGAACTGGCGATCGCGCTGGGGGTCGAGCCCGGCGCTACGTCCGACGCCGCCGCGGTGCGCGATCGGGTGCTGACCCTGCGACGCGGCAAGGGCATGGTCCTCGACCCCGATGATCACGACACCTGGAGCGCGGGCTCGTTTTTCACCAACCCGATCGTGTCCGACGACGATGCCTCGCAGGTCCTCGACCGCATTGCCACGCGCCTCGGGGCGCAGACCCGAGTGCCCACCTACCCTGCCGAGGGTGGGATCAAGTTGTCGGCGGGATGGCTGATCGAGCGGGCCGGCTTCACCCGCGGATATCCGGGACCGGCAGCCCCGGTCCGATTGTCGACCAAACACACTCTGGCACTGACCAACCGCGGCACCGCCCGCACCGCAGATCTCCTCGATCTGGCCCGGACGGTCCGCGACGGGGTGCACGAGGCATTCGGCATCACCCTGTATCCGGAGCCGGTGCTGGTCAACTGCGAGCTGTAGACCCCGCCGGTTCGGGGCGGGTGACCTCGGCCAACACCTCGTCGAGCAGTTCGTTGTACCGTACGCTCGCCTCGATGCTCGACATGTGCCCCACACCCTCCAGGCTCACGAGCTCACGGAGTACACCGTTGCGCCGCAACACTTCTGCCATCTCTTCGGCGTGTACGGGTGGGGTGAGCCGATCCTCGGTACCCACCACGACGGTCGTCGGCACGCGCAGTGCGTCGAGGCCCGCGGTGACGTCGAGTTTGCCCATCGCCGATCCCCAGCCGGCCCGTGAACGCGGCGGGCAGGCCATGATCATGGCGTCGACGAAGTCGACGTGCGCCTTGCGCGCCTGCGGCCCGAGCGCGATGTAGTGCGACAACCAGGCGGCTCGATCGGTGTGCGGCACCGGAATCGGCGACGACGTGACAAGCCTGCCGACCGTCGACTCGAACGGTTTGGTGTAGCGCGGCAGCCCCACCGGGATGAGCAGATGGTTCTGCATCACCGCCTTGGCGGCGGTGGAGGTCAGCACCACCGACGACACCCGCGACGACACCTGATCGGCGTACTGCGCCGCCCACGACATGATCGTCATGCCGCCCATGCTGTGGCCCACCAGGATCGCCCGACGCCCGTTGGGCACCGTGGCCTCGATCACCCGATTCAGGTCCTGTCCCAACATGGCGATGGTGGGCCGCACCCGGCCGAGTTCGCTGGCACCGTGCCCACGCTGGTCGTAGGCGATAACGGGACGGTCACCGGCGAGATGGTTGATCTGCGGATACCAATAGGCGGTGTTGCAGGTCCAGCCGTGCACCATCACCACGACGTCGCCATCTGTGTCGGCGGGCCCATACCTTTCGACGTTGAGCCGCACCCCGCCGCTGCTCTCGACCGTGATTCGTCGCGGCGGCTGTTGCGGCACACTCAGCAGATCGTCGGGCCCGTCGTCGACGGCGCGCTGCGCGCGGAACGCTTCACGCAGCATGCCGGCGAAGATGGTCCCCACCCCGGCGGCCAGGACACCCACACCCACCGCCGCTCCTGCTCCGGCGGCGATCGCGATTGCGCGACGTGCCGATCGCCTCGTTGTCGATTCCTCGGTCATCGTTCCCCCTTGCAGTTCGATTTCCGCAGCCTCTACCTGCGCTCAATCCGTCCGATCGCCGACGCTGGGCGTCTGGTCACCCGCCGGTTCCCCCACGCCGGCGTCGGCATCCGGTCCCGAAATGGCATTCGCACCGGCGGCGTCACCATCGACACCACCCGGAGCGGTCGCGTCGAAGTAGGTACTGGCCTCCCCGATGGCCGCCGAGATCTGTTCGTCGAGGGCCTTCCGGAAGGTCGATTCGACGATGTCGTGGGCCATCGGCCGGACGGTCTGGATGAGCTCCGCCATCTTGCTGACCTGTTCTTCTCCCAGGTCGGGCAGGTTCTCGTCGAAGTACTTGTCGGTGATGATCGACACGAAGCTCTTGGCGACATCTTCGAGGTCGTCCTGCACCCGCACCCAGCGATCGAGCAGAACGTCGATGTCGATCCCGGCCTTGACCAGGGTCTCGGCCCCTTCGAGTAGTTCCGGATTACGGATCGCGTAGTGCGCGCCGTCCTTGGCGAGCAGACCCAGCTTCTGGCTCAGCGCGATGGAGCGGTCGGTGGCGTTCAACGTCTTGCGCAGCTCGGTGATGGTGATCGTCGCCGCCCGCTTGAAGTTGCGGAAGCGACCGCCCCTGGGGGCTCCGCGCAGCACTTGTTCGACCCGCATCCCGTAGTGCGCGGCGTGTAGCAGCTCGCTGATCGTGGCGAAGGTGTATCCGCGTTCGAGCATGCGTGAGATCAGATTCAGTCGGACCAGGTGCTCGTCGGAATACCAGCCGGTGCGGCCACGGATCGTCGGCGCCGGCAACAGCCCGCGGTCCTGATAGACGCGAATGTTGCGCACGCTGACACCCGACGCGTCTGCCAGGTCGTTGATCCGGTACTCGGCCACTTCGCCAGTCTATTGCCCGTGCCGGCGCCACCTGAAAACCCCGGCCGGACCGGGCGGGTCACTACCTCTTGCTGAACCAGCGCTTGCCCTGGATGTCGTCGACCCGGGGGCGGACATCGACCAGATAGACCAGCATGGCCACCACACCGATGATGCCCAGGAAATTGACCGCGCCGAACAGCCAGATGAACAGGGTCGCCGCAGCCAGGATCGACACCCAGATCACCTTGCTCTGTCGATCGACCGCCGGAAACGCATCCTTGCGTTGGAGGGCGGCGTGGAGCAGCGCCACCGCCGCGGCGACCCCGGCCACCAGGGTCAGCAGCAGCAAGATCAGATTCTGCCCGTAGGCCATCACACTCAACAGGTCCACGAGACCAGCTTAGACATCGACGTCACACGCGTTCCGGGCGAACCGGTCAGGGCGCCGCCCCGGTGTCGGGATCGCGCGGTGGTTCAGGCCTCTTCCGGGTTCACCCGCTGTGGTGGGGTCTTCTTCGCGGGCGCCTTCTTGGCCGGGGCTTTTTTCGCCGCCTTTTTCGCCACTGCTTTCTTCGCCGGCTCCTGCACGGACTCGGCCTTCTTGGTCGGCGCCTTCTTGGCGGGGGATTTCTTGGCCGCCGCCTTCTTGGCCGGGGATTTCTTGGCCGCCGCCTTCTTTGCGGGAGCCTTCTTAGCGGGAGCCTTCTTGGCCGGCGCCTTGGTCGCAGCTACCTTCTTCGCCGGCGCTTTCTGTGCTGCCGAACTCTTCGCCGGGGCCTTCTTCGCCGGCACCGCGTCGAGCGTCACCTCATCGGCACTGCCGGTGCTCAGCCCCGCCATGGTGGCGGCGCGTTCCCCGACCGCACGGGTCTGGGTCGAGATCGTGCCCAGCGCGTCTTCGGTGATACCGAGCGCATCGTTGTACACCTTCTCCAGGCGGGGCAGGTTCTCCTCGACCAGCGGCTGGGTCTTCAGCCGCTCGACCACCTCCTCGCCGCGCTCGGACAACGCGGTCAGCAGACCGGCCGCCACGGCGAGGTACGCGTCGGCCACCTTGCGTAGCTCGTCGGGACTGAACCGGGTCAACAACTCATCGATCTCGGTGGACAATTCCACCGGCAACGACGACAACCGGTTCTTGGCATCCTCGAACACCGTCAGCGCTGAATCCCTGGTCTCGTCCACCCGGTTCTGCGCCCGGGACTGGGCCTCACCGAGACGCTTCTGCGCCTGTTCACCTGCGGCCTCACTGCGTTCCCGCAGGTCGGTGAGCAACGCGGTCACCTGCGCGATGACCGTGTTCCAGGGATTCTCCGGCATGTTCACTCCTTGACGTCGGTGTTCTCTTTCCGAAACGACTCGTAGATCTCGAGCAGCATCTGTTTCTGGCGTTCACTGATCGAGTCATCGGCGAGAAGCGCATCACGCACCGGGCTCGCCGGCCGTTCCTCCAGGATGCCCGCACGCACGTAGAGCACCTCTGCGGACAACCGGAGGCCCTTGGCGATCTGTGCGAGGACATCGGCCGACGGTTTACGCAGGCCACGTTCGATTTGGCTCAGATACGGGTTGCTCACCCCGGCGCGTTCGGCGAGTTGGCGCAGCGACACCTCCGCGGCAACGCGCTGTGACCTGATGAAGCCGCCGATGTCCTGCGCAGCTGTGGCCACCGCGTCTTGCGCGGCGGTCGCGACCGCCTCCACGGTTTCGACCGGACCGCTGGAACCACCGCCATCGGCGTCGTCGGTCTGATCGGCGGGTGTCCGGACGTCGCCATCACCGTCGACAGACTCGACGGGATCGGGCAATTCGTTGTCGTCCGGCTCCATCACTCTCCCGTTTCGGTCCTGCTCACCAGTATCGGCGGGCGTGCTAACACGTGCAAGCAGACGTCACCCGAAGATGAGCACCGACACCGTGTAGATAACGAGTCCGGCGAGCGCACCCACGACGGTCCCGTTGATCCGGATGAATTGCAGATCGCGCCCCACCTGCAGTTCGATCTTGCGGCTGGTGTCGTCGGCGTCCCAGCCGCGGACGGTCTCGGTGATCACCGAGATGATCTCCTGGGAGTAGTTGGCCGCGATGTGGCGTGCGGCACGAACCACCCAACCGTTCATCTTGTCCTGCAGCGGGCGGTCGTCGCGGATGCGGATGGCGAGCTGGATGGTGGCGTCCGACAGCGAGTTGCGCAGTGTGCTGTTCGGGTCGGTGAGCATCTGTTCGATGACGGCCTTGCCGGTCTTCCACGCGGTCGAGGCGGCATCGGAGACCTCGTCGCGCCCGATCAGTTCCTGCTTGATCTTCTCGAAGCGGGCGATGGTGTCCGGGTCGTGCTGCAGGTCGTCGGCGAACTGTTCCGCGAAGGTGTGCATCGACCTCCGCAGCTGGTGGTGCGGATCGACCTTGACCTTGTAGGTGAAGTCGACGAGTTCGCGGTAGATCCGGTCGCCGAGCAGCACGTTCACGAACTTCGGTTTCCACGACGGCCCGACGTCCTCGTCGACGACTCGATCGATGAGATCCTGGCTGCCCACCGCCCATTCGTGCGCGCGGTCGCAGGCGAGCTGGAAGACCGGCTCCAGCCGATCTTCGGCGATGAGTTGCTCCAGGACACGACCAAGGGGCTGTGCCCATTCCGGCTCACCGGCCCACTTGATCGCGTGCTCGATGAGCTTCTCGATGTCCTCGTCGCGCAGCATTTCCGCGGCCAGTGAGATCAGGCGGGCCGCCTCGTCGGACACCCGCGGCGCGTTGACCGGATCGGCCAGCCACGTCGACAACCGTCGTGGCAGGTCCAGGCTGCGCGCCCGGTGCTCGATCACCTCCACGGTCATGAAGTTCTCTTCGATGAACCCCCCGAGCTGATCGCCGATGTCGTCCTTCTTCTTGCGGATCAGCGCGGTGTGCGGGATCGGCAGGCCCAGCGGATGTTTGAAGAGTGCGGTGACCGCAAACCAGTCGGCCAAGGCGCCCACCATGCCCGCCTCCGACGCTGCCCGAACGTAGCCGACCCAGGCGGCGACGTCGGTGCCGTCGCGATGTTCGAGGTAGCGCGTGAACAGATAGACCGCGGCCGCGAACAGCAGGAATCCGGTGGCGACGACCTTCATCCGGCGCAGGTCACGGCGGCGTGCGGCGTCACCGGCGCCGTCGGCTCCGAAGCCTAGCGACGATCGCGGCGGCTCCACCTCGGGTGGACGATCCGGTGTGCCGGGAACGTCCGAAATGACTGTGGGCGGCATTGAACCAGTTTTACCTGCCACCCACTAGGCTGGCCAGGTGACGCCCAACCGTTCGAGCCCGGCAGCCGCCGCCCGCGCCGCCGTGGCCGCCGCCGCGAACGTCACCCGGGGTCTGGAGCATGCGTTGCTGAACTCCGTCACCGACCCCGGGGGCAAGCCGGATGGTCGGCGCCAGCGGTGGGAGAAGCACAAGGTGGCGCGCCGCTCCGAACTCACCGACGGCACGATTCGCGCCGTCCGCGAGCTGGGCGCCGACGTCGGTATGGACGAGATCGCCGCGCACATCGGTGTGTCGAAGACCGTGCTCTACCGATACTTCACCGACAAGAACGACCTCGCCGTCGCCACGGCGGTGCGTTTCTTCGAGTCCACCCTGCTGCCACGCCTCACCGAGGCCATCACCGACGACGTGGACGAGTACACGCTGACCCGCACCGTCGTCGGCGTCTATGTGAAAGCGGTGGCCGACGAACCGAACCTCTACAAGTTCGCGCTCACCGGCGCGCCGTCGTCGGTGGCCACCGCGGACTCGGAGAAGTTGGTCGCCCAGTTGATGACCAACGTGCTGGTCATCCGGATGACCGAGCGCGACGCCGACACCTCGGGTGCCGAGGTGTGGTCGAATGCGTTGGTCGGCGCGATCCAGCGGGCCGTCGACTGGTGGATGACCGAACGCTCCATCCCCGTCGCCGACCTCATCGACTACCTGACGATGTTGTCGTGGAGCACCATCGTGGGCATCGCCGCGGTCAACGGGTCCCGCGAGGCATTCATCGCCCAGCCTCCCCCGCTGCCCGACGCGGTCGATCACACCCCCGCACACACGACCGGTGGCGCGGCCGGGGAGAACCGATGAGTTCGACCGCACTGGTCACCGGCGGCAGCCGCGGTGTGGGACGTGGCGTGGCGACCGCGCTGATCGCGGCCGGCTGGACTGTCTATGTGACATCGCGGCATGGGACCGGACCCGACGGTGCCATCGCGCTGGCCTGTGACCACACCGACGACGACGCCGTCGCCGACGTCTTCGCACAGATCGAAGGTGACACCGACAGCCTCGATCTACTGGTCAACAACGCGTGGGCGGCGCCCCGCGGTTTCGGCGGCTTCTCCGACAAGTTCTGGGAGCGCCCGGTCGACGACTGGGACACGCTCATCGGAGTCGGGCTGCGGGCGCACTATGTCGCCTCGGTCCATGCCGCGCAGATGATGGTGGATCGCGGTAGCGGGTTGATCGCGTCGATATCGTCATTCGGGTCGCGCGGGCACCTGCACTCGGTGCTGTACGGGATGAGCAAGGCCGGCCTGGACAAGATGGCCTTCGACATGGGCCACGAACTGTCCGGCACCGGGGTCACCGCGGTGTCGCTGTGGCTCGGGTTGATCCGTACCGAGCTGCTGCTGTCGCTCGGCGTCGACGAGTTCGCCGGATTCTCCCTGCAGCGGGCGGAGGACCCAGAGTTCGTCGGACGGGTCATCGCCGCCCTCGCCGACGACCCGCAGTTGGACAGCTACAACGGGCACACGCTGGTGACCGCGGAACTCGGTGCCGCGTACGGCCTCACCAACAACGACGGCACGCCGCCCGACTCGCATCGGGCCGCCTTCGGCGGCGGACCACTGTTCCCGCCCACCCCCTCTGACTCCCAACCCAACCGTCGTTGACTGGGCGCCATTTCCCGTCGACTGGGCGCTCTTTCGGCCAATTGGGTCAATGGGCACCCGCCACGGGATGCGACGACCAAACTCTCAACGTCGTCGAATCGTTATCGCTCCGTTTTCTGATCCTGCGCCACACCGCCTACCGTCGGCGACATGAGAACACGAGCCATCACCCTGATCGGCGGCGTGGCCCTGCTTGCCGTCGCATGCACCAACGACCCCGAAGGCGGGTCCCCCAATCGCGGTTCCGGATCGGAAACCGACCCCGTGAGCATCGAGAACGCCTTCATCACACCGGAAAACATCAACGGACTGTGTGCCCTGCAGGTCGGCGACGACGCCGGCTTCCGCTACATCGTGTCCAACATCTCCGACACCGACTCCGCGACCTTCACCGGGATCACCACCGATGTCGCCGAGTCGGCCGAGATGTCCCCACCCGGTCCGAAGACCGTAGAGCCACAGTCCGAGATCAACTCGGGCGTCAGCGGCGCGGACCTCGCACCCGGCGATCCGGCGTTCACCACCACCCTGCGCGGCCTCCGCGAGAACGCCGAGCCCGGTGAGTCCTTCAGCGTCACCTTCACTTTCGCCGACCGGGACCCGATCGAGATCATGGTCCCGGTGGAAGCATGCCCTGCTGCGTGACGCCTCGCCTCCTCCCACGTCGAGTCCCGTCGAGTCGGCACCCAACCGGGGCCTACCGACCGGAAACGGCGCCCAGTCAACGGGGAGCGGAGGTTCGGGGCCGTAGCACCGTATGCGCGACCAACCCGATCACCAGACCCCAGAACGCTCCGCCGACACCGAAGAAGGTGAGCCCGGAGGCGGCGGCCACGAAAGTGAGCGCGGCCGGCACGCGGGTCTCGACAGCGGTGAACGCACCCACCACCGCTGCTGCGAAGGTACCCAGAAGCGCCAGTCCGGCAACGGCTTCCACCAGGCCACCGGGTGCGATCGCCGCGATCGTCACCAACGCCCCCGACAACGCCGCCAGTACGAGGTATCCGACGCCGGCCGACACACCCGCAATCCACCTGCGCGACCGGTCCGGCCCGGCCTCGTCGCCGGCCGCGAGCGCCGCCGACAACGCGGCGAGGTTGATCGCGTGACCACCGAACGGCGCCACGAACGCAGTGCCCGCACCGGTGACCGTCATCGCCGCCCGCCAGGGCGTCGTGTAGCCGAACGACGACAGCACCGCGACGCCAGGTATGTTCTGCGATGCCATCGTCACCACGAACAGCGGGATGGCGATGCCGACGATCGCTGCGACATCCAAATTCGGGGTGGTCCACGACAGCGTTGGCAGCCAGGTCGCCTCGAGGTGCTGCTCGTTGCCATGCACCCACACGTAGACCGCGATGACCACGAGCGCGGTCAGCAGTGTCAACGGCAACGCCCACCGCGCCAGCCAGCGGGTCGCCACCAGCCAGACAATCAGGACCGGCAGGGTCAGGAGGGGCTCCGCGGCCAACGATTCCATGGGCGCCAGGCACAGCGACAACAACACGCCACCGAGCATCGCCTGCGCTATCGGGGTCGGGATGCGGGCGATCAGGTCACCAAGCGCCGGAATCAGCCCCACCAGCAGGGTCAGACCGCCGACGACGAGGAATGCACCGACGGCCGCGGCCCACCCGGCGTCGTAGCCCGCACCCATGCTCACCAGCAGCGCCGCCCCCGGGGTCGACCACGCGAGGGTGACCGGCGCCCGTGACCGGATGCTGAGCACGATGATCCCGAGCCCGAACACGACGGTCAGCGCGAACAGTCCCGAGGCCGCCTGTTCGGCAGTGGCACCCACCGCCCGCAACCCTGCGATCACCACTGCGAACGACGAGGTGAAACCGACCAGCGCCGTGACGATGCCGGCGACGATCGGCTCGCGCAGCCCGCCTTGTGCTGTGATGGTCATCGGAGCAGAATAGCGCAGTCGTTCCGTAAACAGAACGACCTCAACAGAACGACTGCGGCGGACAGAAGGGCGGCCGTGACCATCGACCAACGCCGACGCGCGGTCGGCAGCCGCATCGCCGCCGCCCGATCCGAGCGCGGGATGTCACTGTCCGAACTCGCCCGGCGCGCGAGCATCGGCAAAGGGTCGTTGTCGGAGATCGAGTCCGGACAGCGCAATCCGACCCTGGACACCCTCTACGCCATCGCCGGCCCCCTCGGCGTGCCACTAACGGCACTGCTGGGCGAGGAGGCCGGCACCGAAGGCAGCGGCGATCATCTACTCGCCCGCGTACTGCACGTCGAGCACCATCCCGATGGCGCAACCACCGAGGTCGTCTGGCTCACCGTCCTGCCGGGTGGCACCCGAGTGTCACCGGCACACGGAGCCGGGGTGACCGAGCACATCCTCGTCGTGGAGGGTGAGCTCACCGCCGGCCCGACCGGCGCCGAACGCCGTGCTGCGTCGGGTGATTCGCTCACGTGGCACAGCGATGTCGAGCACACCTATCGCAGCGGCGACGTGCCGGCCCAGGCGGTGCTGACCATTCGCTCGCCGGGCGCATAACGGCCCGTCAGTTGCCGGCCGCCCCGGCTTACCGCCGACGACGTATCCAGCTGCGGTCACAGCGGTTGGCACCGCCAATTACTGTGTCGGCCGACCGCCGACACCGCAGCCAGATCCGGCAGGGAACGCAGAACGACTCGGTCCCGCTCACCACACCGGGTGAGCGGGACCGAGATTCGAATGTAGCGTCAGATCAGCTGGTGGCCTTCTTCGCCGGCGCCTTCTTCGCGGGCGCCTTCTTGGCCGGGGCCTTCTTGGCAGCCGACACCTTCTTCGCCGGTGACGAATTCGAGGTGCGCGCCTTGGCCTCCACCGTGCCGGCAGCGCCACCGATCTCCGAAGCCGCCTCGGCGGTCTCGCCCTTGATGGTCTCGCCGGCCTCTTCGATGTCGGCGGCGACGTCCTCGACCCGGCTGCTGACCATGCTGGTCAACTTGGCGGCACGCTCACCGACGAGGCGGGTCTGCGAGGAGACCACACCGAGCGCGTCCTCGGTCATGTCGACGGCGTCGTTGTAGTACTTCTCTGCGCGCCCCAGGTTCTCCTGGACGACGGGCTGCTGACGGAGACGCTCGACGGTCGTCTCGCCGCGTTCTGCCAGCGAGTTGTAGAACTCGGTGGCGGTATCGAGGTAACCCTCGGCGAACTTGCGCAGTTCGTCCGAGGTCAGCTTGCCCCGGAGTTCTTCGATCTCGCCCGGCAGCTCCTCGGGAAGAGCGTTGATGCGGGTCCGCGCCTCCTCGATGCGGGTCTGCGCGTCGGTGCGGGTCTGCTCGAACCGGGTCTGCGCGCTCTCGGTGGCCGACTCGGTGCGCTCGCGCAACTGCGCGATGATGTCGTTGAACTGCGTGACGACGTAGTCTCCGGCGCCGACAGCGGCATAGATCGGGTTGGCCAGTGTGCGTGTGGATTCACTCACGGTTCACACCTCCTGTGTGATGTGCGGTAGGTCGGTCGTGGTCACCAGCCGCGATGCCGCGGATGACCACCCCCACAGATCACCCGACGGTGCCGGATGTCTCGACGGACCAATCGGCGTATCTGTCTGGTTCCAACAACCAGTATCCACGTCTTGCTAGCAAATGCAAGCACTATGCAAGCGCAGGTGGCACATGTCACGTGACGTTGATCTGCCGTCAACACGGCCGACGCCTGACGATCGCCTACGCGCCGACGCCCTGCTTGCCGGCGCCGGCCTCGGTGTAGCGATAGAACCCGTGGCCGGCCTTCTTGCCGAGTCGGCCCGCCTCCACCATCCGCAGCAGCAGGGGCGGAGGCGCATAGAGCGGCTCTTTGAACTCCTCGTACATCTTGTCGGCGATGGCCTTCACGGTGTCGAGACCGACGAGGTCGGTGAGCTTCAGTGGCCCCATCGGGTGCGCGCAGCCGAGCACCATGGCCTTGTCGATGTCCTCGGCGGTCGCGAAGCCACTCTCTGCCATACGAATGGCCGACAACAAATAAGGAACGAGCAGTGAGTTGACGACGAATCCGGAGCGATCGGCCGACCGAACGACCTGCTTACCGAGCACGTCGTGCGCAAAGGCTTCCGCCCGGGCACTGACATGGTTGGAGGTCATCAAGGTGGTGACGAGTTCGACCAGCGGGAGCACCGGCACCGGATTGAAGAAGTGCATGCCGATCACACGTCCGGCGTCCTGGGTGGCCATCCCCAGCTTCATGATCGGGATCGACGAGGTGTTGGACGCGAGCACTGCGCCCGGGTCGGTCACCACCTTGTCGAGATCGGCGAAGGTTTGGATCTTCACCAACTCGTCCTCGATGACGGCTTCGCACACCAACTGCCGATCCGCGAAGTCACCGAGGTCGCAGGTGAAACGTAGCTTTGCGGCGGCGTCCTCACGCTCGCGCTCGGTGAGTTTGCCGCTGGACACGCCACGATCGAGCGATCTCAGGATCCGAGCCCGACCCGCGGCGACAAGTTCGCGAGTCGCCTCGTAGACCAACACGTCGGCCCCGGCGCGCGCACAGACCTCGGCGATACCGCCGCCCATCTGGCCGGCACCGACCACACCGACCCGAGAGATCTTGTCGCTTGCCATGATCTACTCCTCGGGATTGACAACGCTGTCGCAACGTACGCGGCAGCTGGCCGAAAGCCGCACCGTTGCAGAAGGGTTCACCGGAAAGGCCCGGTGGGAGAAGACGAACCCGGGGTGGGCAAGGTGTCTACCCTGCCCGCCCCGGGTTCATCTGAAGGCAATGCTTCTCGCCAGAGCGCAATTCCTAGTGGAACTGACCTTCCTCGGTCGAGCCCTTCAGCGCCGCGGTGGACGTGTTGGGGTCGACGGTGGTGGCGATGTTGTCGAAGTAGCCGGCGCCGACCTCACGCTGGTGCTTGACGGCGGTGAAGCCACGCTCGTCGGCGGCCTTGAACTCGCGGTTCTGTAGGTCGACGAAGGCGGTCATCTGCTCACGGGCGTAGCCGTAGGCCAGATCGAACATGCCGTAGTTGAGCGAGTGGAAGCCGGCCAGGGTGATGAACTGGAAGGTGAAGCCCATGGCGCCCAGTTCGTTCTGGAACTTGGCGATGGTGCTGTCGTCGAGGTGCTTGCTCCAGTTGAACGACGGGCTGCAGTTGTAGGACAGCAGCTGGTCGGGGTACTCGGACTTGACGGCCTCGGCGAACTTGCGAGCCAGCTCGAGATCCGGGGTACCGGTCTCCATCCAGATCATGTCGGCGTACGGAGCATAGGACTTGGCACGCGCGATGCAGGGCTCGATGCCGTTGCGCACGTGGTAGTAGCCCTCGGCGGTGCGCTCACCGGTGATGAACTCGCGGTCGCGCTCGTCCACATCGGAGGTGATCAGGGTGGCGGCCTCGGCGTCGGTACGGGCGATGACGACGGTCGGGGTGCCCGCGACGTCGGCGGCCAGACGCGCCGAGTTCAGGGTGCGGATGTGCTGCTGGGTCGGGATGAGCACCTTGCCACCGAGGTGGCCGCACTTCTTCTCCGAGGCGAGCTGATCCTCCCAGTGGGTACCGGCGGCACCCGCGGCGATCATGGCCTTCTGCAGCTCGTAGACGTTGAGAGCGCCACCGAAGCCGGCCTCACCGTCGGCGACGATCGGCACGAGCCAGTTGTCGACGGAGTCGTCACCCTCGACGCGGGCGATCTCGTCGGCGCGCAGCAGCGCGTTGTTGATGCGACGCACCACGCTCGGCACCGAGTTGGCGGGGTAGAGCGACTGGTCGGGGTAGGTGTGGCCGGAGAGGTTGGCGTCACCAGCGACCTGCCAACCCGACAGGTACACAGCCTTGAGGCCGGCGCGCACCTGCTGCACGGCCTGGTTACCGGTCAGCGCACCGAGAGCGTTGATGTAGCTGCCGTCACCCTTGGTCACGCCGTCCCAGAGGATCTCGGCGCCGCGGCGGGCGAGGGTGTTCTCTTCGACGACCGAACCCTGGAGCTGGGCGACCTGCTCGGCGGTGTAATCGCGCTTGACGTTGTTCCAGCGCGGGTTGCTGTCCCAGTCCTGCTGGATCTCCGCGGCGGTGCGGGGCTTTCCGACGTTGCTCATTGCCTACTTCGCTTTCGGTTCATTGACGCGGGCACTCGTGCATCGTCCCGGTGGCGCCCGGGCCGATCTGCTGTCAGACATCCCGTCGGCGAGTGGCTCGCCGCGAATTGTGCGAACAAATCCCTCGTTGCCTTCGGTGTCTGGAACAAGAGTGCCACAGGACAAACCTGCAGGTCCAATCCCTTTCAAGTGCAAAATCCGGCCACACATCGGCCAACTTTTGCAAAGTTTGCGAATGTCGAGTTGCGAAATCCGACACGGTCACGCCAAAAAGTACGCGCGTACTGGGTTTTTAATCTACCCGTCGGTAGCCGCCGATGCACCCCTGCGCCGACGCGGATGGGCGCCGCGACCCGGCGCAGTCAGTGAGAATGTGACGCCTTTCACACTGACAGGGATCGTCGGTCAGCGTGATGCGGCGTTGACGGCGTCGTCGAACAGCTTCCCGAAGGCCGCGTCGGTCACCGGTGGTTGTGCATCGGTCGGCGGATCAGATGCCGGTGTGGACTCGCCTGACATCGTCAGCTGCACGGTCACCGCATCGCTGGCAGCGGTCTGCTCCGCAGCCGGGGAGAGCAGCGCGTAACCGGCAAATCCGACCTGCGTGCTGGCGGCCCCGTCGGGCAGGGTGGTGGTCACGTCCGAGCGCAACACCAGGGCCTGGTGCAGCCGGTCCGATCCCTGCATTTGCGCGGGCGTGGGTAGCTCCGTGTATCGGGTCACGATCCGCGCGCCCCGCAGGTTTCCGTCACCGATGACGGTCGTGGTGATGGCGCACCGCCCGGTCGAGGCGGCGATGTCGGCGGGGATGTCGCGCTGCGCAGTGGTGACCAGCTCGACAAGCGAGGCCGTGGAGCTCCGTGCCGCCAGCACGGCGGAGTTCGCCGCGTCGATCTGCTCGTTGAGGTCGGCGTCGGCGGTGGGCCGACAGTCCGGTGGTGTGACCTCGGCAGCGTTCGCCGCTTCGATGTTTCCTCGATTGCCCTCGACCAGGTCTGCCACCGCCAGCTGGGCCGGGGCGAACCCTCCGGGCAACTGGCCTGGGGCGAGCAGCAGATCTGCCGGGACCGCCGACGTCGCCACCGACGCGGGCGGTACAGTGCCGTCGCCGCATCCGACCAGTGAGGCCGTCGCCGCCATCACGGCGATCACCATCACCGAGGCCCCCCGGCCACGCAGCACTCGGACTCGCACGCGGTCACCGTACCCTGAACAGGCGGGCGACCAGGCCGGCCGGCGTCGTCGGGCCGGCCCGGGTGGTCGCCGATCGTGACGGCAGGAGGTTGGCATGACCAGGACCTACGTCGGATCGCGACTGCGCCAATTGCGGTCCGAACGCGGCCTGTCCCAGGTCGCGCTGGCTCAGACCTTGTCCATCTCGCCGTCATACCTCAACCAAATCGAACACGACGCGCGGCCTTTGACGGTGCCGGTGCTGTCCAAGATCACCGAGGTCTTCGGGATCGATGAGGAGTTCTTCGATACCCAGGACAACGTTCGGCTGGTCGCGGAGTTGCGCGAGGTCCTGCTCGACGACGACGTGGAGGCAGCGCCCGCCGCGGTGGAGGCACACGCGATCAGCTCTCTGGTGGCCGCGCATCCGGAAATCGCCCAGGCGATGGTCAACCTGCATCAGCGCTATCGGATCGCGACCGACCAGTTGGCCGCGGCGACCGACGAACGCGGCGATCGCAGCATGCGCGGCTCCATCACCGCTCCGCATGAGGAGGTGCGCGACTACTTCTACCAGCGCCGCAACTACATCCACGAGCTCGACGTGGCCGCCGAGGAGATGACGGTGCGGATGCGCATGCATTCGGCCGACATCCGGCGGGAGGTGGCCAACCGCCTGGAGACCGTGCACGGCGTACAGATCGTCCGGCGGGTGGACCTCGGGGACTACACTCTGCACCGCTTCGATCCCGACTCGCGGCGTCTCGAGTTCTCCGCAGCACTGTCGGCAGGTCAGCGCACCATGAAACTGGCCGCCGAGCTCGGGTACCTCGAGTACGGCGATCTGATTGACAGGTTGGTCGACGACGGCAACTTCACCAGCGACGAGGCTCGCTCACTCGCACTGTTGGGGCTGGCCAACTACTTTGCCGCGGCGGTGGTGCTCCCCTATCGCCAGTTCCACGGCGCAGCCGAGGATTTCCGGTATGACATCGAACGCCTGTCGGCCTTCTATGCCGTCTCCTACGAGACCATATGCCATCGGCTCTCCACCCTGCAGCGGCCGAATCTTCGGGGCATCCCGTGGACGTTCGTGCGCGTCGACCGCGCCGGGAACATGTCGAAGCGACAGTCCGCCACCGGCTTCCATTTCTCGTCGAGCGGCGGCACCTGTCCGCTGTGGAACGTGTACGAGACCTTCGCCTCCCCCGGCAAGATCCTCACCCAGATCGCGGAGATGCCCGACGGCCGTGACTACTTCTGGGTGGCACGCACCGTTGAGCGCCGCGCCGCCCGATTCGGCCAGCCGGGCAAGACCTTCGCCATCGGACTCGGCTGCGAACTGCGCCACGCCGGACGGGTGATCTACTCCGACGGTCTGGAGATCGGCCCGCAGGCACGAATCACCCCGATCGGCGCCGGTTGCCGTGTGTGCGAACGTCAGAACTGTCCGCAACGCGCGTTCCCGGCGCTTGGGGCGAGCCTGCAGATCGACGAACACCGCAGCACAGTGTCGCCCTATATGACCAGCTGATAGCCCATCTCTGGTTGAGGTCTGTGTCACTGAGCGAGCAACGCCCAACCCGACGAAACCCTTGTCGCTGATCGAGTAGCATCCGAGCCGCTAGGCGAGGAGGCGTATCGAGATCAGTTGCCGCGAGCCTGGTGTCGATACACGTCGGGCTCGCAAGCTCGCGCACCGCTACTCAACCAGCGACGGCCGACAGCTCGCGAGTCGGGACATGGGTCGCTCGACGACACCACATCGTTTCAATCCCATAACGTTTGGGATGTGGGTCGAATGTCCCAGACGATTGTCCCGCGATCCGGCCTACGGTCATACGGTGAGGAGTTCAACGGGGAACTCCTCACACAGAAGGAGCACGTCATGGTGCCCGGACGTCCAGGTCTGCTGTCGCACTGCCGAATACGTCTGATTCGAATGCGTTGTCTGCGCTCCGGGACCGCTGGACTTGTGGTGGTGATCGCCGTGGCCGGCATGGTCATGGCACCTGCGCGGGCAGAGCCACCGAACATGATGTCCATTCCACCGCAGATTCCGGCGGCCATCGATGCCGTCGTACCGGATGCCCCCATCCCTACCCTGAGCCGGATACCGCGGCGTGCGTTTGCCGCAGGGTTCTCGCGGCAGGTTCTGGAGCTTCGGGAGGCGGTGTTACCCTCTGCCACCGGCGATCCCGTGTTCGATCGATGGCCGCACAACCTGACCGGATCACGTCCCGGCGACATCATCGCCACCCGCGACGTGACGGCGAGGGCCGCACCTGTAGTGACCACCCCCATCCGTTCGGCCACGCTGGTGAAGTTCCGCAGCACGGACGCGGTGGGCGCACCGTCATTCGGCACGGCCACGGTGCTCGTGCCTCGCAGCGGTGGAACCGACGCCCGTCCTCGCCCGATCGTGGTGAACAATCTGCCGATCGACTCGCTCGGCACCGCCTGCACACCCGGATACACCCTGTCACATGGCTTCTCGATAGCAACGAATCCAACCGACCTGGTCCCGCCGACCACACAGTTGGCCCTGGCACGCGGCTACACCGTGCTGGTCCCGGACCACCAGGGCCCCCGCATGGCTTACGCCGAACCCGTCGTCGCCGGTCACGTGATCCTCGATGCGATCCGGGCGATTGCCGCCCTGGACCACCGACAGTTCGGTACCCCACGCATTGTGATGACCGGCTACTCCGGGGGCGCGATCGCCACCGGTGGTGCCGCACGACTGCTCGACGTCTATGCGCCCGAGTTGGCGCCGCGGGTGGTCGGCGCCGCTCTCGGTGGGGTTCCGGCGGATTTCCGGATGCTCGTAGGCAGTATGAACGCCAATCTCGCGACGGGCTTCTTCCACGCGGCGACCTTCGGTATCGCCCGCGAGCGCACCGAAATACTCACCATGGCCAACGATTTCGCCCGTTGGCTGGCATCGTCGCCGCTGAAGAATCTGTGCACCATCCCGACCGCACTGGCGGGTCAGACATTCTGGCCGATGCAGCTTCTCGCAAACCACCCGGACCCATTCCACTCCCCGGTTGCCGAACGCATCTATCGCATCAACGCCATGCCCGGACGACGATCGGCCGTGCCGCTCTACATTTATCACGGCACGCACGAGTGGTGGATTCCCGCGGCCGGCGCCCGGGCGCTGTATCGCGAACAATGCCGACTCGGCGCCCACGCCGCCTATCGCGAGGTGTTCGGCGAACACCTGTCGGCCGCAGTCATCGGCTATCCGGAGGCGTTGAACTGGCTCGACCGCCGACTACAGGGCCTACCCGCTGGCGACGAATGTCCTTGATCATCGGCCCCTCGCCGTGCGAGCGGCCCGGATGCCTGCACCACACTCGACCACACGGGCGCCGAGCGCCGGCCCCGAGGTGTAGTCAATTCGGACGAATCGGGTCGATCGAAGGATCCCGGCTCCGCGAAAGTCAGTCATCCCACTTAGAATCCTTTAAGGATTGTTAGCAATAGCGAAAAGACGACGTGGTCCGAAGCGCGAGCATCGCACGGTGTCGTCGTTCGCGCAGTGAGAGGTGGGCGATGTCCACGCGGTGGTCGGGTTCAATCAAGTCGTCGGTCCGTTGTGCAGTGGCGGTCACGGTGGCCGCAGTCGCCCTGGTTGCGGGCAGTGGGTCCGCGGCGCCCGCACCGGCCAATCTGATGCCGTTTCCCGACCAGTTCCCCAACCGGATCGACTCGATGGTCCCCGCGCCCGACGTGCCACGACTGGAGTCGATCCCGGCGCGCTCGGTGACCCCCGGCGCCACCCAGGACCTGCAGGAACTGCGCGAAGCCATCATGCCGACGCCCACTGGCGACGCCTTCTTCGACACCTGGCCGGCCGACCTGGACCGCCGCGCACCGGGCGAGATCATTCAGTCCCGAGACGTCGCCCCGGTCGCTGCGCCGCTCCTGGAGGTGCAGGTCGGGTATGCACGGCAGATCAAGTTCGCCACCCGCGACGCGCAGGATCGTCCGCTGTTCGCGACCGCCACGCTGTTCGTGCCGCCCATGCCGTGGACGGGTCGGGGTGCGCGACCGGTGATGGTCAACAACCCGCCGATCGTCGCGCTCGGCACCCGCTGCACTACCGGCTACACGCTGTCGCATGGCAAGAGTGGCGACACCAACGACACCGATCTCGACCCGCCGACCACCCAGGAATCCCTGAAGAAGGGCTACGCGGTGATCGTCCCCGATCACACCGGCGCGCGCATGGCCTACGCCGAGCCGTATGTCGCCGCACACGTCATTCTCGACGCGATCCGGGCCGCCGAAAGCTACGACGCGAAGAATTTTGCACGTGGACCGCTGGCGATGCTCGGCTACTCCGGTGGCGCGATCGCCACGAATGCCACTGCGAAGCTGGCGAAGTCGTATGCGCCAGAGGTTGCCGCGCGTTTCGTCGGGGCCGCGATCGGTGGTGTGCCCGCCGACTATCGCGAGCTTGCCGCGGCGATGAACGCCAACCTCGCCACCGGCGTCTTCCACGCCGCGATCCTCGGCATCACACGCGAACGGCCGGAATTGCTGCCGATGGCTAACAATGTCGCGCGCTGGCTGGCCACCAATGACTTCTTCAAGAATTTGTGCACCGGGACGATGGGTTATATGGGCTTCTCGTTCGTGCCCACCCAGGCGTTGTCCAACGTGCCGGACCCCTTCGGTTCGCCGGTAGCGCAGGAGATCTTCGACATCACGTCGATGAAGGACATGAAGGCGGCGATGCCGGTGTTCATCTACCACGGCGCGCAAGAATGGTGGATCCCGGCGAGCCAGGCCCGTTCACTCTTCGCCGAACAATGCCGGCTGGGGGTCAACGCGACGTATCGCGAGTACCCCGGTGAGCACATGACCACGGTGTTCACCGCATTCGACGACGCGATGAACTGGATCGAGGCCCGGCTGGCCGGGCGCGCCCCGACGAGCAGCTGCCCGCTCCGCTGACCGACCGCACTACTTCGGTCGATCAGTAGACCAGCACCCGCACACTTTCCGAGACACAGGCCGGCTTGGCCTCGCCCTCGATCTCGATGGTGTTGGTGACCACCATGTTCACCCCGGCGGGGGTCTCCTCGACGGACTTGATGACCGCGTTCGACCGGATGCGCGAACCCACCTTGACCGGGTTGGGGAAGCGCACCTTGTTCTGGCCGTAATTGATGACCAGCTTGGGCCCTTTGACGGTGAAGATGCCGCCGGCCAGCACCGGCAGCAGCGACAGCGTGAGGTAGCCGTGGGCGATCGGCGCGCCGAACGGTCCGTCCTTCGCGCGTTCGGGGTCGACGTGAATCCACTGGTGGTCGCCGGTGGCGTCGGCGAACGCGTTGACGCGCTCCTGTTCGATGGTCATCCACTCACCGGAACCGAGGTCCTCCCCGATCGCAGCCTTGAGTTCGTCGACACTGGAAAACGTCCGCTGTGTGGTGCTCGTCATAGTTTCGGTAGTCTACCGTGGCCCCATGAGCACTCCTCGCGTCGCTCCCGGCAGCTTCGGCGACCTCGGTCCGATCAACTGGGTGTTCGCGCGCGGCGCGGCCCGGGTGATCGGGGTCGACGAGGCACGCATCTTCTCCACCCTCGGCCGCGCCAAGGGGCTGTTCCGCGGCTGGCTGCACTTCGGCGCACGACTGATGCCGTTCGGGGCGTTGTCGCGCAAGGACTCCGAGATGATCATCATCCGCGTCGCACATCTCCGCCGCTGTGACTACGAACTCGACCATCATCGGCGGCTCGGCGCGCGCGCCGGCATCTCATCCGACGAGTTCGACCGCATCCTGGCCGGGCCCGACGAAGGATGGGGTGACCGGGAACGGGCGTTGCTCCGCGCGACCGACGAGTTGGTGACGGACAAGGACATCTCCGATCCGACATGGGCGGCGCTGCGCCGACACCTCGACGAGGCGAAGCTCGTCGCGTTTGTCCTGCTCGTCGGGCAGTACGACATGTTGGCCACCACGATCGGGACATTGCGCGTGCAGCGAGACACCAGAGTCTGATCACCACGGCAGCCGGGGGGCTACATGAGTTCGATCGCGCAGCAATTGATGCATAACCGCTTGTTCTCGCAAGTCTACGAGCGACTCTGGCGTCCCACCTTCACCCGACTGTTCAGTCTCGGTGGTTCCGGCACTGCCGACTTCGACAAGGCCCTGACCGCCTACCTGTCACGCCCCGGCGAACGTCTCATTCTCGATGTCGCCTGCGGCCCGGGCAATTACACCCGCAAGCTGGCCGACGGCCTGCGCGGCGACGGCCGCTGCATCGGCATCGACTTCTCGCCCAGCATGCTGACCCAGGCTGCGCGCACCAACGCCACCGGTCGGGCCAGCTACATTCGCGCCGATGCCCACGCAACCCCCTTCGCCGACAACACCTTCGACACCGTCACCTGTCTGGCCGCGCTGTATCTCATCCCCGACCCGCTCCCGGTGATCGATGAACTCGTCCGGGTCACCCGACCCGGCGGTGAGGTGGTGATCTTCACGTCGGTCGCCACTGAACTGACCACACTGCCGGGAGTGCGTCCCCTCACCGAGATGTCCGGGTATCGCATCTTCGGAAAACATGAGATTGTCGACCGGTTGCACACCGCGGGCGCCGACCACGTCGAGCAGACCATCACCGGACAGGGGCAGTACGTTCTCGCCGTCAAGCCCGGCTGACCCCCTGCTCCGATGCGCCCGGCACGACTCGGTCAGAACTCACGGTAGTCACGCACCGTCATCCGCGCGCCGCGCCGCTCCGGTCGCACCCCGTGTCGCTCCACCATCCGGATGATCCGTTGCCGTTGTCCTGCATAGGGTTCGAGAAGTTCCAGCATTCCGTCATCGTCGACCGATACACCGGCCAGAGTAAGACCCACCAGCTTCGGGATGTGATAGTCGCCGACGTTCACGACATCCGGGTCGCCGACGGCCCGGATGCGCGTCTCGGCCTCGGTCCAGCGGCCGACCCCCCGGAGCAGCGTCAGGCGGTCATTGTGGCGTTCCACGTCCAGCGCGGTCGCTCCCCGAATGGTGCGCATCCGTACGGGTTCGATCCCACTGCGATGCCACTCCCAGTTCGGGATACGCGCCCACTCGGACTGCGGTGGGGGCACTCGCATGGTGTCGGGCACCGGTCCCGGCGCCCGTTCGCCATAGCGCCGAACCAGATATCGCCACGCCCGAAAGGCCTCCGCCCCCACCACCTTCTGCTCGAGTATTGCCGGCACCAGCGCCGCCCAGACCCGATCGGTCCGGCCGATCCGCAGCCCTTCAGCACGCCGGACCAGTTCCCGCACGACGTCGTCACGGGGCACCAGCGCGTCGGGGTCGTCGCGCGCGCCCAAAAAGTCGGGCATCTGTTCGAGCAACCATTGTGCGCCGGGGCCCCAGGCCCGACCGCTGATAATGGTGCCGTCTGACCGAAACGTCAGGGTGCCCGGTCCGTCGGGGGTGTGGACCGCCCGCCACACGGAGCCGTCCCGGCCGTAGACGAATGATGGATCACCACTTCCCCGCCGATGCAGTCCGACGGTGGCACGGATGTCGAGCGGCCACGGCGGGACCCAGTCGCGGGTGCGCATAGTGGTGGCCACACATCGACGGTACCGACCGCGCGCCGCGGTGGTCGGGCGGTCATCCGCGGCCGGCGACCCCTCGTCGCATCGCACCGCGAAAGGCGCCCGGCGTCATCCCGAACTCTGCCCGGAAGCGGTTGCGCAGGGTGGCTGTCGAGGAGAAACCGGAACGCGACGCCACCTCGTCCAGCCCGAGCTGGTCGTCGACGGCAAGCAGCTCACGGGCATACCGCAGTCGCCGCGCGCTGATCATCGCCGCCGGCGTCTCGCCGATGCTCTCGAGATGGCGATACAGGTGACGACGGCTGAGTTGGAGCACCTCGGCGATGGAGTCCGCGGTGAAGTGGGGATCGCTGAAGCGCTCGTCGATCAGTTCGCGTACCGCCTCGATGACGAACAGGGCGTTGTTCTCCATGCGGTGAGAATCGTGCGCGTGGTGACCGATCGCCGATCGGATCAGATCGATCACGGCGAGTTCGTCGGCGGGCGTCACCGGAAGTCCGCGTACTGCAGCATCACAGACGAACCGGCGGATGAACGTCGCCGTCGCCCGACCGAGGGGTGAGTCGGCGACCGCCGGCAGGAACGACGTGGCCGCATCGGAGAGTTCGTGAGTGAGCATGTCACTCGGTACCAGCAACAGCGTGGTGTCACAGACGCTGGGGCACTCGTCGACGAAGGCGTGCTCGATGCTCATCACCACGAGTTGCCCTTCGCCGTACTGGCGTTGCACACCGGACTGCGTGACGCGTAGCCGGCCGTCGAGCCGATGGGAGCCGACCATGACGATGGGCGCCGGTTGGGCACGAATGATGTCGTCGGATCGTTCGGTCGTGCGCGGGGTCGACAGCTCGCAGTGCGCCGACAGGATCGACAACGGGCGGTGGTAGATGACCGCGTGAAACGCGTCGGGATCATCGACGATGACCCTGGAGAAGGCCGCGCCGTAGGCGGCTAGACCGGTTCGGCCGCGTAGTTCCATCGCGGTCGCCGCGTCGGGACCGTGCTCGTCGTCGACGCCCACGGATTTGCGCCATCTCGTCAGCGTGTCGTGGTCGATGCCGTGACGCGAGTAGGAGGCCCGTCTCATGACCCGTCGCCGGCGGAAGCGGCCGCGTCGTCGAGTCGGTGGTCGCGCCGGTACCGCTCAGGCGATACCCCATACTTCGCCCTGAAGTGTCGCCGTAGGGTGGCCGGAGAGCTGAAACCTGCGGACTTGGCAACGTGGTCGATCATGGGCGCCCGAGTGCTGCCGAGGAGGTGACGCGCGCGCTCCAACCGCTGCTCGGCAATGAGGGCGGCCGGTGAGCTCCCCGCTTCGGCCAACCGCCGGTACAGATTGCGTCGACTCATGTACAGGGCCGTCGCGATGTGGTCGGGTGAGTAGTCTGGGTCGCGGAAATTGCGGCGGATCAGCGCCCGAGCGGCCTCGCGCACAATGACTCCGTTTCCGGTCGACCGGGGCGGCGTGCCCCCGGCTGCACCGAGCAGGTCACGGACGAGGTCGACTGCGGCGAGTTCCGTTTCGGTGTCGATGTCGGCCCCGCGGACGGCGGCGGTGACGGCCAGCGTGACGATGAACGCGCCGGTTGCCCGCGCCAGCGGCGAGGATTGCACCGACTCGATTTCATGTTGTATGCAGTCGCCGTCACGACCGAGGACCTCGGCGGGAACCCAGATGCCGACTGGATCGGTGACGGCGTCGGTGGACAGCCGAAATGGCGTGCTGTAGTCGAGAACCAGCAGGTCGGATGGGTGTTGAAACTCGTGGCGCCGACCGTCGAGGTCGAGGTGGCCGCCACCGGCGGACAGTTGCGAGCACACCAGTATCGCGCGTTCGGGAGCGCGCCGGATCAACGAGGGGGTGCGCTCCGCGGTTGCCGGTGTCCGGAGCGCGGCGAACACGCCCAGCACCGAGAGTTGACGGGAGTACACGATCTCGGCGTAGTCGTCGGGGTCGGGCCGACCGATCACGTCGACGAGCGCCGGGGTCTGGTTGCCGTCGGTCGATACGGCTTGGTCGATATGGGACGCACGTGCGAATCTTGTCGGATCATCGCCGACCCCCATGCGGTCTCGCCAATGCCGAACTTGCTTTTCCGACAAACCGGTTGCGGCGGACGGCACTGCGGATGCCGTCGCGCCAGAACCGGCCAATTCAACCGTGTTCATGATCTGAAATTAACGGAACACGCCGACGGATGAGATGCTTTATGTCACCGATGTCACGGGATTGAGGTACCCGTTTGCCGCGCGTCAACCCCTGCCACAATCTGGTGACGCACCAAAAACCCCGTGCCACAAGTTGTTTGAGCTCGACAGGGCCGCCTACGTCCACCACATGGCCGACTCCAGCCGTGTCGTGCAGGTCAGAGCTGGCACCGATTCTTCCCCCGCACGGCACAATCTTGCTGCTACACGAACCTCTCGTCCCTCCGCCGCGGCGGTCGAGGGAACCCCGATTGTCGTCGAGAGAACCCGGCCCGCGTCGCGAATCAGATGCTCTCAATGTAAATCTGGGTTCCCTCGGCAGGAATCCGGGTTCTCTCGACATGGAGAAGGGGGCCCGAAACCACCTACAGGTTGATCATGTGCCCCAACGCGCCGTGGAACGTCTCCTGCATCGCCTCACTCAGCGTCGGATGCGTGTGCACGTTGCGTGCCAGTTCCTTGGCCGTGAGGTCCCACTTGTGCGCCAGGGTCATCTCGGGGAGCATCTCGGAGACGTTGTCACCCACCAGGTGTCCGCCGAGCAGCTCGTCGGTGTCGGCGTTGGTGAGCAGCTTGGCGAAGCCGGCGGTCTCGCCGAGGCCCTGCGCCTTGCCATTGGCACTGAACGGGAAGGTGGTGGCCTTCACGTTGTAGCCCTCGTCCTTGGCCTGCGCCTCGGTGAGTCCGAACGACGCGACCTGCGGCTGGCAGAAGGTGGCGCGGGGCATGAAGCGGTAATCACCGAGCGTCATGGTCTCCGCGCCGGCCATCGCCTCGGCGGCCACCACGCCCTGCGCCTCGGCCACGTGAGCGAGCATCAGCTTGGCGGTGACGTCGCCGATGGCGTAGATACCGTCGACGTTGGTGCGCATGAAGTCGTCGATGTCGATGGCGCCGCGGTCGGTGAGCTTCACGCCGGTGTTCTCCAGGCCGAAGCCCTCCACTCGTGGGGCGAACCCGACGGACATGAGGACCTTGTCGACGGTGATCTCGCCGTCGTTGTCCTTGGCATCCTTGTAGCTGACGGTGACGCTGTCGCCATCGTCCTTGACCGACTGCACCTTGGTGGAGGTCAGCACCTTCACGCCGAGCTTCTTGTACTCCTTGGCGATGGCCTTGGATGCGTCGGCGTCCTCGTTGGGCAGCACGCGGTCGAGGAACTCGACGATGGTGACGTCGACGCCGTAGTTCGCGAGCACGTAGCCGAACTCCATGCCGATGGCGCCGGCGCCGACGATGACGATCGAGGACGGCAACTCACGGGTGAGGATCTGATCCTCGTAGGTGACCACGTTGTCGCTCAGCTCGACACCGGGCAGCAGCTTCACGGTCGAGCCGGTGTTGATGATGACGTTGTCGAAGGTGATCTCACGATCGCCCACCATGATGGTCTTGGCGTCGGTGAACTTTCCGTAGCCGTCGATCTCGGTGATCTTGTTCTTCTTCATCAGGAAGTGGACGCCCTTGACGATCCCTTCCGACACCTTGCGGCTGCGGTCGAATGCCGCACCGAAGTCGAACGAGACGTCGCCGGACATGCCGAAGGTCTTCGCCTGATGGTTGAAGATGTGAGCCAGCTCGGCGTTGCGCAGCAGCGCCTTGGATGGGATACATCCAACGTTGAGACAGACGCCGCCCCAGTACTTCTCTTCGATGACGGCGGTTTTCATGCCCAGCTGGGCGGACCGGATCGCGGCCACGTATCCACCAGGACCTGCACCTAGTACAACTGTTTGAAAGTGTTCAGCCACGCCTGCCAGCCTACGTCGGGCACTGTCGGGACCGCAGCGTGTCCCCGTACTCACCGGTAACTTCACCAGCTCGCGCGGGTCGGAGTGGATCACGCAGGTCCGCTCGGACCGGGGAGCGTCGTCGACAGCCCACGCCACCCAACACCATCTGCGCCACCGAAGACGCCCCGCGCCACACCTGGCCATACGCTGCGCCACCGATTTCCAACACTGATTGAATCATTGATGGAACTGTGCTTGCATCGAGCCATGCCCGCATCGACCCGCAGCGCCACGACCCGCACAGCCCTGCTGACAGCTGCCGAATCCCTCCTGCTCACCGACGGGTACGAGCAGGTATCGGTCCGCGCGATCTGCGCGGCGGCCGGCGCCAACCCCGCTGCCGTGCACTATCACTTCGGTTCCAAGGATGCGCTGGTGGTGGCACTCCTCGAGGACCGGATGGCGCCGCGATGGGCCGAGCTGCTCGACCGGTTCGACCCTGCCTCCGCGCAGGTCGTCGACCTCGTCGACCTGATCCTGGAGCCGTTCACCACCATCGGTTCCGAGCCGGTCGGTCACCTGCACCTGCGCCTGTTGGCCCGGTTCGTCGCGGCCCACCCCGACGCGGAGTGGACGCGGCCGTGGTTTCGACTCGACCGGTGGTCGCAGGTGCTTGCACAGATCGTCGACGGTGTCGACGTCGGCGATGCGCGCCGCCGGTGGGGCCTGGCCTTCGGTCTGATCCTGGAGCAGTTCGCCGGCGATGCACCGCTTTCGTCGGCCGCCACCGCCGCGCTGCGCGACTTCGTGGTCGCCGGCCTGTCAACACCCGCCCGTACCAGCCCGGCACCCGAGGAGTCCTGATGAGTACGCTCGATCCCTTCAGTCCGGCTCGGCTCGGGCCGCGGACCCTGCGTAACCGCCTCATCAAGTGCGCGACGTTCGAGGGCGCCACCCCCGACGCGCTCGTCACCGACGACCTGATCGAATTCCACCGCGAGGTGGCAGCCGGTGGCGTCGCCATGAGCACCGTCGCCTACTGCGCGGTCGCACCGGAGGGACGAACCGACCGGCATCAGATCTGGTTGCGCGATGAGGCGATGCCCGGGCTGCGCCACCTGACCGATGCCATCCACGCCGAAGGCGCGTTGGCCGCGGCTCAACTCGGGCATGCCGGTCCGGTGGCCAATTCCGTGTCCAACCGCCGTAAGGCGTTGGGCCCGTCCCGCATCCCGGCGCCGATGGGAATGTCGGTCACCCGAAGACTCGACCGTGACGACATCACCGAGGTGGTGGCGACATTTCGGCGGGCCGCGCGCATCGCGGTGGACTGCGGTTTCGACGGACTCGAGATCCATTGCGGCCACAACTATCTGATCAGCTGTTTTCTGTCGCCACTGCTCAACCGACGGCGCGACGAGTACGGCGGTACCCTGGTCAACCGGGCCAGATTCGCCCGCGAGGTCATCGCCGGGGTCCGCGACGAGGTCGGCGACGAGGCAGCGGTGTGGGCGAAGCTGAACATGTACGACGGCGCCGGCCGACTCGGTTTCGGCATCGACGACGCCTGCGCGGTGGCGCAGCTACTGGAGTCCGACGGCCACCTCGACGCCATCGAACCGACCGCCGGTAGTTCCCTGCTCAACCCGATGTATCTGTTCCACGGCGATCCGCCGAGAGCGGAGTTCGCCAACGCCTTTCACGGCAGCATGCGTGCCGGACTGAAGGTGGCCGCCCCGTTCTTCCTGAAGCACTACGACTATCACGACACCTACCTGTTGCCGCTGGCCCGGCAACTACGCGCAGCCGTGCGGATGCCGCTGATCCTGCTCGGGGGTGTCACCGACCGGGCATCGATGCAGACGGCGCTGGACGCCGGTTTCGACTTCGTCGCGATGGGTCGCGCGCTGCTGCGCGAGCCCGATCTGCCGTTGCGCATCCAGGGCGACCCGACGGTCACGTCACGCTGCGTGCACTGCAATCTGTGCATGCCGACGATCTACTCGCGCACCCGCTGCCCGATCCGGGAAGGCGAAGTCCTCGATCCACTCGCCGCGGGGTGACACCCACGCAGCGTCGGCACGCTACTCAGCCTTGGTGAATACTCCATCGCTGCTGTCGTCGTCGTAGTACTCGATCACCATCCGCGACGCCTCCGGTTCGAAGGACACCTTCGAGATCGACCCGAGTTCGGCGTTCTCGTTGCGCAGCGTGAAGGTGTAGGTGTTGCCATCCCAGTGGCGCAGTTCGTGGGTGGTGATGCCATCGGGCCCCATCGCGAGGACCAGCTTCCCATCCTCGTCGCGGATCTCGGCCGGACCATAGACGTCGTTGCGGTAAGTGCCGACGTAGGTCGACGGCGGTTGCGCCGGCGCCGGGTTCTGCGGTTGTTCAGCACCGACGAGGTCACCGGTCGGCGCGGAATACGGTGCGAATGCCTGTCCGTAGAGGTCGCGCCAGTCGTTGCGGATCTCACCGAACTGCACGAGGTCGGCGAATTCACCGGTCAGCGCCTCCACCGCGCCGATCGGTGCCGCGTTGGAGAGTGCGACGATGGCGACGTCTGCGGAGGGAATCGCCAAGAAGGTGGTACCCGCGCCCATCGCGAACGCGCCGGAATGGCTGAACTGGGTGCGACCGGCCTCGGTGACGCCGACGTTGAATCCGTGCCCGTAGAAGCCGGCACGCTCGTCGGGGGTCTTTGCCGGTGACGACGCGATCTGCGGGGTCACGGCGGGCAGCAGCGCGTCGGCGGCGACGACCTGCGTGCCGTCGTACTCACCGTCGGCGAGCAGCATCCGCATCCAGTGCGACAGATCGTTCACCGACGACGACACACCGCCGGCCGGCGATTGCGCATCGGGGTCGCGCTGGGCGGGCGTCGTGACCCATTCGTCGTCGACCTTGACGTGGCCGACCACCCGGTTTTGTTCACCTTCGAAATCGCTGAACCGTGAACTGGTGTGCGTCATCCCGAGGGGCTCGTAGATCGAGTTCTCCGACAACGTCGCCCAATCCGAGTCGGCTTTACGCGCCGCCGACTCAGCAGCGGCGGTGAGACCGAAGTTGGTGTAGTGGTAGGTGATCCGGAACGGATCGAGCGGGATGTAGCGCAGCCGGTCCAGGACCTGTTGGCGGTCGTAACCCATGTCCTCGAGCTTGTCGCCGGCATGTTCGGGCAACCCGGAACGATGTGTGTACATGTCGGCGATGGTGACGTTGTCGGTGACCCACGGGTCGGCCAGCGCGAAGCCGGGCAGATTGGCCACCACCGGGGTGTCCCAGCTGATCACGTCGTCGGTGACCAGCTTGGCGATCACCGTCGACCCGATGGGTTTGGACATCGATGCGAGGGGAAAGACGGTGTCGGCGTCCACCGCACCGTCGGTGCCGACCTCGGTGACCCCGAAGCCCTTGGCATAGACGGTGTCTCCGCCGTGCACCACCGCGACCGCCATCCCGGGGATCTCGGTGGACTCCATCAGCGATTCGACCAGACCGTCGAGCTGATCCACGGCGCTACCCACCGCATTGTCCGGCAACGCCAGCGCCACCTCGGCGGCCGGATTCGCGAGAGCTTCCGAACTCGAGGACGCAGGCGGCGTCGACGATGCTGCGCCGTCGCTGCTGCTGCCGGTGTCGCAGGCCGCCACCAGGGCCGCGACGACGAGAGCCGAGGTCACCACCCCGACCGGGCGTCGACGCATGAGCGATCGGGCAAGGTCGACCACCACGGGCACCTGCTTCCTGTTCTGCATGCCACGGCGGGCATGACGCTGTCCGACCCGCCCATCAGGCTACGACATCGCGACGTCGACGCGGACATTCCGGACACATGCGCTTGGGTTCGGCCGATAACCCCGACGACGCCACTCCGGCACTCGCGCTAGGTTGGCCGGGTGAGCGATAACGCAGGCCCCGAACCGACCGCCGCCGCCTCTGCGCAGGGCGACGACCCGTTCCTCTGGCTCGAGGACGTCACCGGTGACCGCGCACTCGACTGGGTCCGGGCGCACAACCAGCCGACCGTTGACGACCTCGGGTCCGGCGACCGGTTCGCCGCGCTGGAGGCCGAGGCCCTCGAGGTGCTCGACACCGACGACCGCATCCCGTACGTCCGTCGTCGGGGGGAGTACCTGTACAACTTCTGGCGCGATGCGACCAACCCCAAGGGGCTGTGGCGCCGCACGACGCTGGACTCCTATCGCTCCGACGCACCTCAATGGGATGTGCTCATCGACGTCGACGCGCTGGCCGCCGCCGAAGACGAGAACTGGGTGTGGGCAGGAGCCACCGTGCTGCGGCCCGACTACCGGCACGCGCTGGTGTCGTTGTCGCGGGGTGGCGCCGACGCCACCGTGATCCGCGAGTTCGACATCGACACCAGGTCGTGGGTCACCGACGGTTTCGTGCTGCCCGAGAACAAGTCGAGCATCGGGTGGATCGATCGCGACACCGTCTACGTGGGAACCGATTTCGGCCCGCAGCCGGACGGGTCATCGTCGCTCACCACGTCGGGGTATCCGCGGATCACCAAGCAGTGGACCCGGGGCACGCCGCTTTCCGACGCTGTCGAGGTGTTCGCCGGTCTGGTCGACGACGTGTCGGCCGGCGCCGGATACGACAGCACCCCCGGTTACGAACGGCATTTCGCCAGTCGCGCCACCGACTTCTTCAACTCGCTGCGCTACGAACTACGCGACGGGGAGGCCATCGCCATCGACGTCCCCACCGACGCGCATTCGGCGGTGCGACTGGACTGGCTGCTGGTGATGCCGCGATCGGAGTGGGTCCTCGGAGAGCAGACCTTCGCGCCGGGCAGCCTGCTGGTGTTCGACTACGCGGAGTACCTCGACGGGGGCCGGACGGCGACCGTGCTGTTCACCCCCGACGCCCACACCAGTCTCGCCGACTACTCCTTCACGCGGTCCCATCTGATCCTGACCACCCTGCGCGACGTGCAGACCGAGATCACGACGTTGTCGTTGGGTGACTGGGCACCGATCGAGACCCCGGGTCTGCCCGAGTTGGCGACGATCTCCGTGCTCGACACCGACCCCGACGAGAGCGACGAGATCTTCTGGTCGGCGAGTTCGTTCACCACGCCGCCGAGCTTGCTCTACGGGCAGTCGGGGGCCGCCGCCGAGGTCATCAAGCAGTCGCCGGCGTTCTTCGACTCCGCCGACGTGGTGGCCGAACAACGCTTCGCCACGTCCGATGACGGCACCACCGTCCCCTACTTCGTGGTGCGCCGATCCGACGTGACGTCGGGGCCGACACTGCTGTACGGCTACGGCGGCTTCGAGAATTCGCTGACCCCCGGCTACATGGCGATCGCTGGGCGCGGCTGGGTGGCCCGTGGCGGCATCTACGTCATTGCCAACATCCGCGGCGGCGGCGAGTACGGCCCGTCGTGGCACACCCAGGCGCAGAAGGCCGGACGGCACAAGGTGTACGAGGATTTCTCGAGCGTGGCCAAGGCTTTGGTCGCCGAAGGGCTCACCACCCCGCGGCAGTTGGGTGCGCAAGGCGGTTCCAACGGTGGACTGCTCATGGGCGTCATGCTGACCCGCTATCCGGACCTGTTCGGCGCGTTGGTGTGCCAGGTCCCGTTGATCGACATGCGGCGGTTCCATCTGCTGCTGGCCGGGGCGTCGTGGGTGGCCGAGTACGGCGACCCCGACGATCCCGAGCAGTGGGCGTTCATGGAACCGTTCTCGCCGTATCAGAATCTCCGGGCCGACGCCGAGTACCCGCAGTTGTTGGTCACCACCTCGACCCGTGACGACCGGGTCCACCCCGGCCACGCCCGAAAACTGGTGGCGCGGTTGGAGGAACTCGGGCACGCCGTCGCCTACTACGAGAACATCGAGGGCGGACACGGTGGCGCCGCCGACAACAAGCAGGCGGCATTCAAGTCGGCGTTGGCCTACGAGTTCTTGTGGCGGGCGCTCGGCGACGGGTGATCGGGCCGGGCGGTCAGCGGCGACCGCTCGCGAGCCGCCCGATGACGCCGAGGATGACCACCCCGACACCGATGCCCCCGACGACCAGCGCCAGGTCCTGCAGGTCGGATGCGGCGCCGTCGATGATCACCGCGGACACCTCGCGGCCGCCTTCTTCGGCGGCCTCGACCTCGGCCTTGGCGCGATCGGAGAAGAACAACGCCACCGCCCAGGCGAACACCGCCGAGACCACGACGGCGACACCCAGCCAGGCCAGCACGACCGACCGGCGCCGAGCGAAGAGCAACGCGAGCACTCCGGCGGCGATCGCCACCGCCAAGGACGCGTAGGCCATCGCGGTGATCTGCCGGCCGACCTCGTGATAGCGACCCGCCTCCAATCCCGCACCGCCACTACCGCTCAGCGGCACCAGGATCGGGCCGGAGACGCGCGCGTCCACGCCGGTCTGCGCGATCACCCGGTTGACCATGTCGGTGATGTCGAGCTGCATCGTCGTGGTGTCCGATCCGGCCGGCGGCTCATCGAACAACCACGCATGCTGCTGGGACACCACGTCGACGAAATCGGCCTCGAACGCGTCGCTGTGCGTGTAGGCGCGGGCCGCCGGCTCCACGACCGGGGCCGTCGCCGCGATGCCGACCTCCTCGGCGACACTGTCGGCGATCTGACCCGCCAGGTAGTCCTGTACCTGCTCGTTCTGCGCCATCGGCGTGATGGTCGCCACGAAGCCCTCGGAATCGACGAGTCGCTCCTTGACCCACAGCGACGGGAAGGCGACGACGATCGCCACCATCGCCACCACGGTCAACAACCCACTGAGGAAAGTCCGCACGCCCACGAGGCTACCGACGCCGTCGCCGACGACCGGTGACGCCTACTCCCCGACCAGGTCGCGGGCGCGTCCGACCAGCAACGGGTCTGGGGCGCCGACGAGTTCGGTGTTCTTGCCCTCGTACTCGAACAGGCTCAGCACGTGACGCATCGCGTTGATCCGGGCCCGCTTCTTGTCGTTGCTCTTGACCACGGTCCAGGGCGCGTGGTCGGTGTCGGTGGCCGCGAACATCGCCTCCTTGGCGGCGGTGTACGCCTCCCATTTGTCCAGCGACGCAAGGTCCATCGGTGAGAGTTTCCACTGCCGCACCGGATCGATCTGGCGGATCGCGAAGCGGGTGCGCTGCTCGAGCGGGGTCACCGAGAACCAGAATTTCACCAGGTTGATGCCGTCGTCGACCAGCATCCGCTCGAATGCGGGCACCTGGTGCATGAACTGGGTGTACTGCTCCTGGGTGCAGAAACCCATCACCCGCTCGACGCCGGCGCGGTTGTACCAGGAACGGTCGAAGAACACCATCTCACCGGCTGCGGGGAGATGCTGCACGTACCGCTGAAAGTACCATTCGGTGGCCTCACGTTCGCTGGGCTTCTCCAGTGCGATCGTGCGTGCACCGCGTGGGTTGAGGTGCTCGTTGAACCGTTTGATGGTGCCGCCCTTACCGGCGGCGTCGCGGCCTTCGAACACCAGCAGGTGCCGCTGCCCGGTCTGCTTGGACCACTTCTGCAGCTTCAACAGCTCGATCTGCAGGCGACGTTTGGTCACCTCGTACTCACGCCGACTCATCCGTTCGTCGTACGGATAGTCCTGCCGCCAGGTGTCGACGACATTGCGTTCGGGCAGCGTCAACAGGACGGGGTCGTCATCATCGTCGTCGTTGACCGTGAACTGCGTGGTGTCGCGCAGGTCGACGAGCCGCTGCAGCGCCTCTCGCCCGTTCATCACGCTGAAATCCGGGCCGGGCTCGGCCGAGGTACTCAGTACAGGATCGTGTGTCTCGGTCACGTCTCAACGATATGCGCAGCCGTCAAACGTCGCGTGGCGACAAGGTAAACCGCCGCAGGTTCTGGCCGCAGCTGCAAGTTCCGGCTTGGAGCGGGTACTTGCGGCCAGAAACCGTAGCTGCGACCAGAACCATTGCTCTACGTCAGTTGCGCAGGTCGATGGTTCCCGAGCGCAGGCAGGCTTTGCCGGTGGTGCTGTCGAAAGCCGTCGCGAATCCGCCCTGGCACATGGTGCCGTCGGGGCCGGCGACTGCCTGTCCGCCCCATCCCCCGATGGCAACCGTTGTGCCACCCTGACGTGCCTGGGCGACCGAGAATGCCTTGGGTCCGGTGGTCACCGAGAACGCGGTGCCCCCGGTCGAGGCGCCGGCGAGGGCGGTGGAACCGGGCTGCAGATTACGGGCCGTGGAATTGCCACCCTTGTCGGCAACCGCCACCGCAGTGCCTGCATCGCTGGAGTCCTCGGCGAAGGCGGTGCTGCCGGGGCCGGCTTTCGCCCCGCAGCCGCCGTGGCCGACGGTGCGCTCGATCTGGTGACCGTTGGATGCCGAACACGTGGTCGCTGCGTCGGCCGTCCCGCCGCCGAATGCCGCCATCGCCGCCAGCACTCCGCCGCCGAGCACGACGGCCGCCGCACGAATCCGAAGTTTGTTGATACGCATTAGCATTCGACTCCTCGATCGCCCCGAACGCACCGACCCGGCACGTGGGGAAAGAGTACCCATCCGGCGGCGGCTCGTACGCCCGGGGTCGACTGCGAGTCGCCGGTACGGCGCCCACCGCCCGATTAGTCCGAAGAGCGCCGTTCGACCTCGGCCGTGAGTCCTTTGCGTGCGGTGTCGACGGCCATCTTCTGGGCCCGTTTGACGATCATCCCGGGCAGTTTGATCTTCAACTCGACGTCGAGGGTGAACTCGATGTGCGAGCCTTCTTCGGTCTCGGTGATGACGTAGACGCCGTGCTGTTCGCTGAGCTGATTGGCCTCGACCAGATCCCACGTGCAGCTCTGTTCGGTCCAGCTGTACTTGAGGGTCTGCTCGTCGGAAATCCCCGCGGCCGTCACCACGACCCGCACCTCGTGCGGCGACCCGTCGTCGTGCTCGCTGAGGATCTCGGCTTCCCGGTGCGGACCCGACCAGTCGGGCAGGGACTCTATGTCCATGAGGACCTCCATCACGACGGACGGGGGCGCGGCTACATCGAATTCGGTTTTCGCGGAGACAGCCATGGCAGAGAACCTACCCTCCGCAATCAGCGGGAGAGGACGAACCCGATACACCGGTGTTTCCGGTCAGGTCTCGCGGTCGACGAGATTGAGGGGCCATGCCTCGTCCGGGATGTCACGCAGGGTGCATGCCTGGTCGGTCGCAGTGAACCAGCCGCGGAAATGCAAGATCTCACCGATCACTGGGTTGCGGACCGTCGCATCGCACCGGAACCGTTGCCGCGACTCGTCCCACCCTTCGATGTACTTCATCTGGGTGGCGAACATACCCTTCATGCCGATCTTCGGGCCACGTCCGAGCCACCGCATCGGACCACTCTCCAGCAGCAGCTCGCCCGCGGCGGTGACCGACGGCTCGATGGGATAGAGCAACTCGGGACCATCACCGAAATAGTCGACGAGGCCGCCCCGACCGGACACCAGCAGCGAGTTCAGGTTCCGCGTGCCGTTGGTGTACTGGAATGCACGCAGCACGGCGAGACATTCACGCTCCAACTCGTCGACGTAGCAGTAGTGACCTTGCGTGAACGGCACCATCCGACTGCTCTTGGGTGGCAGGGCATTACGTTTCGCGTAGTGCCAGAAGAACGGCGGCGGGAGCGCGGAGGTCACATACACCGATTCATAGATCCCGGTGGCCACCTGCGCCACACCCGACGTCGAGTCGATGCTGTAGCGCCACGCAACGTTGGGGTGCAGGCGGTCGAAGTCCGAGCCCAGGATCTGCCGGTACACCGGCGCCATGACGTCACCCTCCCCGAATCACCTGCGCATCGCCGTCTCCATCCGACGACACCTCGTGCCATTGGGGAAAGAACCTACGCGATGACAGTGGTCCCGGTCACGTCGGGCCTGGACTATCGCCCTGCCGCACTGTCGCACAGTCGGGCCAGTTCGTCGATCACCCGATCCAGCGGTTCGACGCTGCGCTGGGTCTGACAGAGCCCGACTGCCCCCTCGATGGCGGCGATGATCAACTGCGCCAGGGAGTCCGCCCGATCCGCCTCTACACCCTCGTGCACCAGCCGGGCGGCGATCTGCCGGGTCCAGCGACCGAAGATCTCCTCGGCCTCGTCGGCGACCTCGGGCTCCGAACGGCGCGCCAGCCCGCCGGCCAGCACCGGACACCCGAATTCAAAATCGGTGGTGACCAGCATTCGCCGCCAGATGTCGCCGATCTCGCCGACGGCCGCAGCAGGTGTCGCCGACCGCTCACGGCTGATCCGATGCGAGATGAAATCGCCCGCGTGACGCACCGCCTCGGTCATCAGCTGCGTCTTGCCACCTGGGAAGTGGTGATAGATGGAACCGCGCGGCGCCGAGCTGGCGGCGATGACGTCACCGATCGACGTCGCGGCCACCCCGTCGCGGCCGATCAGATCGGCGGCGTGCACCACCATCCGTTCCCGTGGCCCCCGGCCGGCCGATGCCTCAGCAGGCACCGACGTCGAGTCGGTTGTCATCGCTCACACTCCCTCGACTATGCAGGCCTTCATAATCGGACGCTTCTATGCAACCATACATAATCATGACGACCACCTCGCAGACTTCGCCGGAAGCCGCAACGGCCACCGATCCGCTCTCGATGTCGGGACTCGACCTGCTCCGCGCGTGGCAGTCCGATCCCGACCGGGACGCGCGACCCAGCATCGGACGACTCCTCGGGATGGTCCCGAAGCAGATCGACGAGGGCTCGGTGACCTTCACGGTGACACCGCAACCCGACTTCGCCAACCCGCTCGGCACGGTGCACGGCGGAATCTGCGCGACCTTGCTCGATTCGGTGATGGGGTGCGCGGTGCACACCACGCTGCCCGCGGGCGTCGGCTACACGACGCTGGAACTGAAGATCAATTACATCCGGGCGGTCGCGACCGACGCAGGTGAGCTGACCGCAACCGGCACCGTGATCCATGCCGGTGGACGCACCGCGACCGCAGAAGGCAAAGTGTTCTCCCACGACGGCAAACTCGTCGCACACGGCACGACCACCTGCATCGTCTTTCGCTGAGCATGGGCGGCCGCGGTCGGTGCTAAGCGGTCGGTGCTAAGCGACCGGTCGGTGCGACGCGGTCACTGCTGCGCCGACACTCCGCCGGCCGACGCATCGGTCTCCCCGGCACCGGGCTTCGGTTCGTCCGGGAAGAACACCCGCATCAGCTTGATCCCCACCGCACCCACCACGATCAGAATCCACCCCAGGACGCTGGAAATGGAATCGGTGACGAGCCCGGCGATCCCGACGACCAGGACGAAGACCGGCAGCCAGTCGAACAACCTCGCCACAGAGACGGGCGGTTCGGTGGCGAGGCCCATCTTCGCCATCGCCTTCGGCGGGCCGTAGTCGGGGTAGAACTCGGTGAACGCGATGGCGAACACCGTCGCGCCGATCTGGATGATCCAGCCCGTCCAGAAGTTGTCGGACGTGTCCAGGACGGCGTCGCCGATCAGACCGGCGATCGCCGACACCCCGAATGCGGCCACCCACGCCCAGGTGATCACATAGTTGGTCCGGACGAAGATCGGTGAGTCCCAGAACTCCTCGGGTGTCTGCTCCTTGGCGTACTCGATGGTGAACGGACGCCGGATCGCCACCGAGATGAGCGCGAACGTCACCAGGGCGATGTTGACGAGTTCACCGCCCCACAGCTCCAGCCAGTCGATCACCGACGACGAGGCAATCAGACCGATCACGCACATCACGCCGAAGAAGACGGCGTCGAACCACTCCAGCAACTTGATCGAGTTGCCCAGACGCCAACTCGCGAAGATCACCAGCAGCGCCAGACCGAGTGCGGCCGACACCGACTCCTCGAAGCGGCCCGGTCCACTGAACAACGCCATCACGATCCACGGGGCGAGGCCCGACAGTGGCGAGTTCACGAACGCACGCACCAACGATGCGCCTCTGCGACGCGGAACCGACCCGGCTCCGGATGAGGATGTCACATCGCGAATATTATTGCGGCCGGTCCGCCTACGCGGCACATTCGCGTGGTTTGGCTGCCGCCGTTGCCGGGTCAGTCGGCGTCGAGGTAGCGCTCACGCAGCGCGTGCTGAGCGGCAGCGTCCACCCCGAGACCGTCGGCGAAGTAGTTCTCGATGGTCCCGAACCGATCCTGCAGTTCGGCGAACGCGGCGTCGAGGTAGGCCGCCTGCACCCCGAGCAGTGGACGCAGCAGGTCGGGATCGCCACCGGCGGCCTCGAAACCATCGAAGACATGCCCGATGGCCGGCAGGAACATATCGTTGGTGAGCAGGTAATCCTCGTAGATCGCGTCCCGCGACACCCCGAGGAGTGTCAGGAATGATGCTGCGGCCCAGCCGGTCCGGTCCTTGCCGGCGGTGCAGTGGAACAGCGCCGGCGACCCTTCGAGGAGACCGGTGAACAGGGTCCGGTAGGAGCGCAGGGCACTGGGCAGGTTCACCAGTTCCCGGTAGGCCCCCAGCATGTGTTCGACACCGCTGCCGTCGGCGAGTTTCTCATTGGCCGCGGCCACGGTCTCCGGGTCGGAAAGCACCTTGTCCAGGTTGGCGGGAGCACTCACCGTCTCGGCGTCGGCCAGAACGTCGAGGTGCACTCCGGCCACACCGTCGAGAACCAGATCAGGTTCCGCCTCGGATTCGGCCACCGAGCGCAGATCGTAGATCGTGCGGATGCCGAGCCCGGCCAGAAAGGCGCGATCGGTCTCCGAGGCGTCGTGCAGGGCGGCGGATCGATAGACGCGGCCGGACGTCACGCGCCGGCCATCGACGCACTCCCAGCCGCCGAGGTCGCGAAAGTTGGCGACGGTGGTGAGATCGAGGCGGTCGACACTGTGTTCGGTCATCGTCTCATCGTCGCAGACCCGCGTGAACACGCGCAGACTACAACGGGTACTCCGCGACCCGGTCCACGTAGAGCGACCCGGTCGGGAAGGTGACGCCGCCGTAGTTGTCCAATTGGAGTGCGAGGTGCATGGCTCGCGGTGGCAGGCGGTTGACGTCGGAACTTCGCGCCCACTCGACGCCGTCGAGGAACACGGCGATGTGGGTCGGGGTCCATTCGACGGCCCAGTTGTGCCATGCGGTGGCGTCCACCGACCGCGTGTGCCGTTCCAGGTTGTCACTGTTGCCCCAGTGCAGGTTGTAGTCCACGCTGTCACGCAGCGGATACGGGATCTCCATGAAGTTGACCTCCCCTCCTGCGGGCCAGTCCTCCGCGTCGGGCCACAGCAGTGCGTTGGGCGTCCACGCCGTGGAGGCCACCGTGGACCGGGCGCAGATCTCCCACCGGCCGTGAAGCCGGCCACCCCAGCGCGGGGTGACGCCACCGCTGTTGCCGGCGAGGTCGGCGCTGATCACCAGTGCGCCGTCGGACACCGTCACCGCATCCGGGGTACGCCGACCATTACCCGCATGACCGGCACCCTCATATCGGTGCCAATTGTCGAGCGAGGCAGCGCTGGTGAAGTCGTCGGAGTGATCCGGGCTGCCCCACCCCTGGGTCTGGGCGGCCGTCGTGGTGCAGGTACCCGAACCACCGAGCGACCCGGTGAACGGAAATGCGTGGGCAGACCCCGATCCCACCGCCGCACACATCGAGGCGAACAGGAGGGCAACGGCACCGCCGACCGCGACCCGAATCCGCAGACGAGAAGTTAGGTTAGGCATACCGGAGAACGTAGCAGGGCCGATTTCGCCGCGGGGCATCGCCGCCGAAACCCAACGATCGTTGAGACCGATTGTGGGGCAGGCACACCGAGTCACGGTCGGCACCTCCCCGCACTCGACGCCACGGCGGCCCGAATGATCGACAGACCAACCGGGCACGCCGAAGGCCGGCCACCCTGTCGGGTGACCGGCCTTCGGTTGTTCGCTACGAAACGAGAGCTGGACTCAGAAGCCCATTCCGCCCATCTCGTCGCCGCCCGGCATGGCCGGGGCCGGGTTCTTCTCCGGCTTGTCGGCGACAACGGCCTCGGTGGTGAGGAACAGAGCCGCGATCGATGCTGCGTTCTGCAGCGCCGAACGGGTGACCTTCACCGGGTCGTTGATGCCGGCGGCCAGCAGGTCCTCGTACGCGCCGGTGGCGGCGTTGAGGCCGGTGCCCTTCGGCGAGTTGAGGATCTTGTCGGCGACGACGCCGGGCTCGAGACCCGCGTTGATCGCGATCTGCTTGGCCGGGGCCGACAGCGCAACCTTGACGATGTTGGCGCCGGTGGCCTCGTCACCGGTGAGCGAGATGCCCTCGATGGCCGATTCGGACTGCAGCAGGGCCACGCCACCGCCGGCGACGATGCCCTCTTCGACGGCAGCCTTCGCGTTGCGCACGGCGTCCTCGATGCGGTGCTTACGCTCCTTGAGCTCGACCTCGGTGGCCGCGCCCGCCTTGATGACCGCAACACCGCCGGCCAGCTTGGCCAGACGCTCCTGCAGCTTCTCACGGTCGTAGTCGGAGTCGCTGTTCTCGATCTCGCTGCGGATCTGCGCCACGCGACCGGCGATCGCGTCGGCATCGCCCGACCCGTCGACGATGGTGGTCTCGTCCTTGGTCACGACGACCTTGCGAGCGGTGCCGAGCAGCTCGATGCCGGCGCTCTCCAGCGAGAGGCCGACCTCTTCGCTGATGACCTCGCCACCGGTGAGGATGGCGATGTCGGCCAGCATGGCCTTGCGACGGTCACCGAAGCCCGGAGCCTTGACGGCGACGGACTTGAAGGTGCCGCGGATCTTGTTGACGACCAGGGTCGACAGGGCTTCGCCCTCGACGTCCTCGGCGATGATCAGCAGCGGCTTGCCGGCCTGGATGACCTTCTCCAGCAGCGGCAGCAGATCCTTGACGGTCGAGACCTTGCCCGACACGAGCAGGATGTACGGGTCCTCGAGGACCGCTTCCTGACGATCGGCGTCGGTGACGAAGTAGCCCGAGATGTAGCCCTTGTCGAAGCGCATGCCCTCGGTGAGCTCGAGCTGCAGGCCGAAGGTCTGAGCCTCCTCGACCGTGATGACGCCTTCCTTGCCGACCTTGTCCATTGCCTCGGCGATGAGCTCGCCGATGGACGGGTCGCCGGCCGAGATGCCCGCGGTGGCAGCGATCTGCTCCTTGGTCTCGACCTCCTTGGCGCTCTTGAGCAGCGACTCGGTGACGGCCTCGGTGGCCTTCTCGATGCCGCGCTTCAGACCCATCGGGTTGGCGCCGGCAGCGACGTTGCGCAGGCCCTCACGCACGAGAGCCTGGGCGAGAACGGTGGCGGTGGTGGTGCCGTCGCCTGCGACATCGTCGGTCTTCTTGGCGACTTCCTTGACGAGCTCGGCGCCGATCTTCTCGTAGGGATCCTCGAGCTCGATCTCCTTGGCGATGGACACACCGTCGTTGGTGATGGTGGGGGCGCCCCACTTCTTCTCCAGGACGACGTTGCGGCCCTTGGGGCCCAACGTCACCTTGACTGCGTCGGCGAGGCTGTTGAGGCCACGCTCGAGACCGCGGCGGGCCTCTTCGTCGAACGCGATTTGCTTGGCCATGGGTAAGTGATCCTCCGATAGGGGGTGACACCAGGTATCTATGGCCGGACTCGGTGCCCGCGACGGACGACCGGTGTGTCATTCGGAACCGATCTCACCGTCCCGACCTGGCACTCACTGCTTGCGAGTGCCAAAGACCGTTTTAGCACTCGGGCAGGGCGAGTGCAAGGCCGGCGACCTCTCGGGCCGAGCGGCCAGAGATGCCCCTGACCTTCTGCGACAACCACACGGTCGACACGACGCCGCGCACGTCGCGACATGCGCGCCAACGCGACGGGTGCGCGGAACCAGGGCGGCACCGCTCACTTGCGCAGCAACCGGACCAACACACCGGCGGCATGCGCCTTGGCGGCGCGCTCCGCCTCGTCGGCGTCCCCCGCTTCCAGCGCGCCGACGATGCGCCGGTGCTCTGCCACCGCGAGCCGCCGGTTGACGTCGTGGCTCCACATGTCCGACCGATACAGATGTGTCTGTGTGTCTAGGCGGAACAGGGCGTCACACAAGGGTTTGTTACCTGAGTGGGCGCGCACCGCGGTGTGGAAGTCCAGGTCCAGATCGGCATCGCGACGATGATCGGCCGGGGTCTGCAGATAGGACTCCTGCTCGCGGACCCGTTCCCACAGCTCACCGAGGTCGGCAAGGGTCACCCGGGTGGTCGCCTCCCGGGCTGCGAGACCGTCGAGCACCTCGCGCACCTGGAAGACGTGGCGCAGCATGTCGTCGTCGAGGTGGGCCACCTTCGCCCCCGCGCGCGGTGTGTAGACCGCCAGTCCGTCGACGACGAGTTGTTGCACCGCCTCACGCACGGGGCTCCGCGACACCTCCAGCCGAGCCGCGAGGCCGGGCACCGACAGGGAGGTGCCCGCTTCCAACGTTCCGGAGAAGATCTCGTCGCGCAGCTGGCGCAGTACTGCCTGCGTCAACAGCGCACCGTCGGCGCCGGGTGACCGCAGCGCCTGCAGGCTGTCGGGGATGCTCATGTTCTGTCCGTGGTGGTCGATGCGTCGATTGTGACTGATCGGCGGTGGATGCCGGTCATCGTGCGGCCATCACGCGCTGCGCTTCGCGGTCGGCGAACTCCGGGGCCACCCCCGACTTCATCCCGGCGAGTTTGGCGTCGATGTTCTCGGCGACGGTGATCGGCGGATACCCGGGACGCTCGGCGCTCGCACAACCTGGCAGCGTCTCGATGAGCGCGTCGTGGTTGCCGTCGAAGAAGAAGGCCGCCGACCGCCGACGGATGATGCGGCCGTCGACGACGGGTGGGTCGACGCGATGTACCGTCGAACGCCACCGGTCGTTGGTCCAGCGGGCCATCGCGTCGCCGAGGTTCACCAACAGCGCGCCGTCGGCGGGCTGCACGTCATGCCAGTCGCCATCCGCGCCGAGAACCTGGAGACCGGGTACCTGATCGGCCCACAGCACGGTCAGGATGCCGAAGTCGGTGTGCGCCCCCATGCCGGTGAGTTCGCCGGCGAGTTCGATTTCGCCTTCGGGCAGCGTGTAATTGTTCATCTTGAGAGCGTCGATGGAGTGATCGGTCAGCTCGTCGAAGTACTCCTCCGGCAGCCCGAGCGCATCGGTGCAGGCGGTCAGCAGAACGCGTGACACCGTGCGCGCCGCGTTGAACCAGGCCTCGACGCCCAGCCGGAAAGCGGGTGCTGCGTCGGGCCACGTGTTGACCGCATAGCTCGAGGCGGGTAGATCCTTCTCGGCATACCATCCGCGCTCGGAACCGACGGTGAACGCCTCGTAGAAATCGTTCATCTGATTGGCCGCTGCGACTCCGAGGCTCATGCTCAGCGACTCACTCTTGGGCGGACTGTAGCCGCGATTCTCGCCGGGCCGGGTGTAGCGCTTCTTCACCTCCAGCGGCAGGGCGTAGAACTCGTCGAGCGCCGCGGTCAGACCATCGATGGTGGCGGCGTCGACGCCATGCCCGACAACCTGTACGAACCCGACTGTGCTGCAGGCGTCGTCGAGTTCGCGGGCGACTCGGGCGCGGTCGGCCGGTGCGCCGGCGAGTTCGACGTAGCTGGAGATGTCGATGGTGGGGACGGTGAACATGGTCTCCTCCTTGGTTTTCGTTGGTTGGCGGCCCTTCGTGACGCTCGGCCAGCGCCTAACTCCTCAGGGACCAGCGGGACGCTCGCAAGCTCGCTCCTCAGGGACCGACGTGACGCTCGGGAGCGGGGTCACCGCCGACGATGGACGAACGCGTTGAGCACGCTGAAGATGCCGAACACGACGATGCCGAACAGCGAGGCGAGCACGATGGCTGCGATGAGGTCGTCGGACTGCAGTCGCGCACGGTAGATGTCGAGGAGGGTGCCGATCCCCGGCTCCCCCTTCGCGAAGAACATGTCGCCGATGATCGCGCCGACCACGACGAGTCCCGACGCCGTGCGGAAACCGGTCATCATCGACGGCAGGGCGGACGGGAACTCCAGTTTCGCGAGCCGTTGTGCGGTCGACGCCTTCGACAACGTGAACAATTCATGCGAACCCCTGTCCACCGAGATCAGGCCGAAATGGGTGTTGGCGATGATCGGAAAGATCGCGATGATCACGCACACGATGGTGCGCGCCACCATCCCGTAGCCGAACCACAGTCCGATCAGCGGAACGATCGCGAGCACCGGGATGACCTGTAGCACAACGGCCCACGGATAGATCGCACGCTCGAAGAAGGAGCCTCGGCTCATCACCACCCCGACGGCCACCCCGATCAGAGCGGCGAAGACGAATCCGACGACGCTGACCTTCGCGGTGACCCAGAGCGCGTCGAGCATCGGCCCTACATGATCGGGGTCGAGCAACGAATTGGTGAGCACCTCATGCGGCGGTGGCAGAAGGAACCGGCGTGTCGGGCTGAGAATCAGATAGCTGACGCAATACCACAGCCCGATCGCGAGCGCGAACGACAGTGCCGGTGGAAGTCCGTAGCGGACAATCGATCTGATCCAGCGCCGACTCCGCTCCGACGTCGATGCCCGGTCCAGACCCGACGACGTCGGTGCGGCGGAGGTGGTGACGCAGCTCGAAGTGTCGGAAGCCGTTGTGCCGGCCATTGGTCCACTCGCGGGCGTCGCGGAGATGGTAGTGGTCATCGGGCACCTCGCAGGGTTTCGGTGATCTCGGCGACATACTCGACGAAGTGGGCGTCGTAGCGCAGATCGGGATCTCCCGGATAGGGGAAGTCGATTTGCAGGTCGGCGACGATGCGCCCGGGTCGGGCCGACATCACGATGACCCGGTTGGCCAAGAACACCGCCTCCGACACCGAGTGAGTGATGAACATGCCGGTGAACCTGCGTTCGGCGTAGAGCCGCTGCAGTTCGGTCTGCATGTCCAGGCGGGTCATCTCGTCGAGCGCACCGAACGGCTCGTCAAGCAACATCACCTTCGGCTCGGAGGTGAGTGTGCGCGCCAGCGATACCCGCATCTTCATACCACCCGACAGCATCCGGGGCAACTGTGCTTCGAATCCGCGCAGGCCCACCGCATCGATGGCGCGTTGGGCGCGGGCGCGGCGCTCGGAGCGAGGGAGGCGGCCGATCTCGGCGCAGAGTTCGACGTTTGCCCGCACCGACCGCCATGGCAACAGGGTGGGTTCCTGAAAGATGAAGCCCACCGAGTCGGTCGCGAGCGCGACACTGCCGTCTGTGGGGCGCTCGAGGCCGGCGGCCATCCTCAGCAGTGTCGACTTGCCACACCCGGAGGGACCCACCACCGCGACGAAGTCGCCGTCGGCGATATCGAGGTCGATCCCGTCGAGCGCCCGGGTGCCCGAGCCGAACTGCTTGGTCACGCCGGACGCCGAGATGACGACGCCCTTGGTGAGGTGCCGCGCATCCGCGTCGTTCATGGTGTCGAAGAGGGTCATGTCCTCATCCCTAGGTCGGAAGTACATGTAGATGGTGAGCCATCTGCTACGTCTGATCATTCGTTACATGTATTTCGTCCCTGGTATCCGTATGTAAACACCGCATGACGAACAGTCCCTACACACCAACTTCTTTCAGGCACTTTCAGCAGTTCAGCTGGCCTTACGTGCCTTTTCGGAGCACGCCAGAGCCGCTTTCAGCTACATGCATCGACTGGCGAGAACGTGGGCCTCCCCCTAGCTTTACATGTAGATCGCAGAACGCGACATTCTCGGCATCAGCCCTCAGGAGTTCTCATGACCACACGTGATCTGTTCGCCGCGCGCCGCACTCGCGCCATCGCCGCGGCGACCGCCGCCCTGTGCGCCGCCGCGCTCGCCGGCTGCGGCAGTGACGACGGCACCGATTCCGCCTCGACCGGCAGCTTGGCACCGGCATCGACGGAGACCAACCTCGCCGAGGTCTGCCCCGAGAACGTCGTGGTGCAGCTGCAGTGGCAGCCGCAGTCCGACATGGCGGGCGTCATCGGGCTTCTCGGACCCGGCTATCAGGTGGACACCGACACGAAGTCGGTGTCCGGCCCGCTGGCCTTCGACGGACAGGACACCGGCGTCGACATCACCCTGCGCGCCGGCGGTCCGGCCATCGGCTTCCAGTCGGTCCCGTCGGCGATGTACGCCGACGACTCGATTGACCTCGGCCTCGTCCATGGCGACCAGTTGATCGCGGCGGCCAAGGACCAGCGCGTCGTGGGTGTGACGCCGCTGCTGCAGTACAACCCGTCGATCCTGATGTGGGATCCGGAGACCCACCCGGACCAGAAGACGATCGCCGACATCGGCGAGACCGACGAGACCGTGGTGGTCAGCAAGGACCAGATCTTCCCGCAATGGCTCGTCGCGAAGGGCCTGCTCAAGGAGAGCCAACTCGACACCAGCTACGACGGCGCCCCGGCCCGCTTCGTCGGCGATCCCAGCATCGCCCAGCAGGGTTTCGCCAACTCCGAGCCCTACACCTACGAGCACGAGACGCCGTCGTGGGACAAGCCGATCGCCTACGCGATGGTGAAGGACGCCGGGTACGACGTATATGCCTCCAACGTGTCGGTGCGCGCCGACAGGCTCGACAGCCTCACCCCGTGCCTGCAGAAAATCGTCCCGATGATCCAGCAGACCGGCAAGGACTACGTCGCCGCCCCGGACGCGATCAACGCGACGATCGTCGACTGGGTGTCCCAGGACGTCGGCTTCACCCCGTACAGCGAGGGTGAAGCCGCGTACTCGGCTTCGCTGCTCAAGGACAAGGCGGTCATCGCACCCGGCTCCGACGGTGTGTGGGGCAGCTACGACACGGCCAAGGCCCAGTCGATCATCGACGACCTCACGCCGATCCTGAACGAGAGCGGCGCCGGCCTGCCCACAGCTCTGCCCGCCGATCAGCTGTTCACCACGGAGTTCATCAGCGATCAGGTCCGCTGATCGCATACTGAGCACACCGCTCCGGCGGCCACCCGCATGCAGCGGGTGGTCGTCGGTGTCTGCCGTCATTCATGACGTCGACGTCCGGCATGTCGGTTTCGCCGTGAGGACGATAGGGTCGGCCGCGTGGAGTTCTTGCTGATCATCATCGTGGCCCTGCTCCTGATCATCGCGGTGGTCGTGGTGTTCAACTTCCTCGGCGGCCGCAAGGCACGACGGGCCGAGACCGATGCCCTCAAGCAGCGTGCCTACGGTCCCAAGGATCCGTTCTCGACCGCCGACGACGATGCGGTCCGCGGCGATCCTCGGCAACTCAAGCCCGGCGACCTGGTGGAACTGCGGGGTGAGACGTTCGCGGTACGCGGAACGCTGCGGTTGTCGCAGAGCGGATTCGAGTGGACCGAGAACTTCCTCGACACCGGGACCGGCCGTAAGGCATGGCTCTCCGTCGAAGACGACCCCGACCTCGAGGTCGTGCTGTGGCAGGAACTGACCGGCGTCACCCTCACCCCCGGACCGGATGCGCTCGAACTCGACGGGCGGCGCTATCACTCTGACGAGGCAGGGTCGGCCGAGTTCTCCTCCACCGGCACCACCGGCCTGAACCAGCGCGGATCGATGCGTTACCACGATTACGAAGCCGGCGACGAGCGCCTGTCCTTCGAGGATTTCGGCTCCGGCTGGGAGAGCGCCCGCGGTGAGGTCCTCGCACGCAGCGAGTACCGCATCTACCCGACCGATCCGGCGCCGGGCACATGACGGCCGCGGGACTCACGAGCGGCCACGTGCTGCTCGACGTGCCCTACGCCGACACCAGCGCCGCGCAGCTCGCCTTCTCGCTCACCGCCGATCCGCGAGCGCCGCTGGCCCGATGCGACCACCAATTCGGCTCCCGCACCGTGTCGTTGCGACTCCTCGGCGCCAGTCATCAGATCATCGTCGACGACGGTGACCACCGAATGTGCGAGACAGTCGCGTGCCTGCCCGGGCTCGACGAACCGCTTCCGGGCACAGTCGCCGACGGCACCTATACGTTCACGTCGTCCGTCCGCAAGTGCGATGCCGAACAGATGGCGGCTCTGGTCGACGAACTTCATCACCGCACGGCCGATCACCGCGCCCAGGGCTTGCCGTCGTTGCTGGGCCGCTTTCCCGGGCAGCCGATGGCGGTGACCGCGGCGATCGCCACCACCCGCGGCGACAGCATCGGGTGGCAGACCTGGCACACCTACCCGCAGACGGCGGAAGTGGTCACGACCACTGGTGAACTGCGGGACGGCGGGGGCACGCGATGACCTACCCTCCTCCGCCCGGTGGACACCCACCCCCTGGCGGGCCCCCACCCCCTGGCGGGCCCCCACCCCCCGGGGGGGGGGGGGCCCCCCCCGCGGCCCCCCCCCCCGCGGCCCCCCCCCCCCCCCCCCCCCCGCCCCCCCCCCCCGCCCCCCCCCCCCCCCCCCCCCCCCCGCGGCGCGCCCCCCCCCCCCCCCCCCCCCCCCCCCCCCCCCCCGCCCCCCCGCCCCGCCCGCCCCCCCCCC
>NZ_JBITWL010000017.1:0-120908 GCF_044543825.1 Gordonia sp. NPDC062954
GGAACGACCGCTGCCACCCATTCGTGTGGACCAAACCCGCCGAGGAAATACTCGCCGGCGCGAAACGTAAACCAACTTCAGACGCGCAACACTAGCGCCCCGGAAGTCCCGTACGAACTCTCGGAGGCTGCGGTCGCCGCGGGAATCCTTGCGCCAGCCGTAGAGCAGCATGCCCAACCCGATCATCTTGTCCACGTTGGGGTCCGGGGTGATGACGTCATCGTTCTCACCGAAGAAGGCCCGATCGACGCCGTCAGCCGGAGCGAACATCATGATCCCGCTGGTGGCCCGGGGATTGCATTCGATGCAGTACAGCCCGCGCCCGGGATGCTCGATGAAGTCGAAACCCACCTGCCCAGTGAAGTTCATGTCCCGCACGAACTCCGAGATCCAGTCGAAGATGCCGTCGTGGCGAACCGACCGGAAGTTGAGGCACGAACTTCCGCCGATCGCATAGTCGACCGGATAGGTCGCGTGAGCGTGGATGTGCCCCTCACGGACGATCGAATATGTGCAGTACTGCTTGCCCGAGACCCACTCCTGCGCCAACCACGGGTTGAGCGGATCGAACTCGAGCCAGTCCAGCGAATCCCCCGGCATCACCTTGTGCACCTGCTGTGATCCGCGCGAATAGCACTCCTTGAGTGCGAACGGCGCGTCAAAATCCAGTCCGGCCACATCCTGCGGTCCGCGCACCTGCGCGAACTTCATCGTCTGGAATTGTTTGTCGGCGAGCAGATGCTGGAATTCGAACTTGTTGTGCAGCCGATTCTCGGTATCGAAGTCGGACAGGAACAGTTCACACTCGGGTGGGAAGAGATCCACCATCATCGACAGGATGTCGGTTTCCTCATGAATCGGGATGACCATGTCGATGTGTTCATCGGTGACGATCTTCGCCAAGGCATGGCAATACGCCCGCGGTTCGAACTTCGGTGCCGGGACCCGATGAAACGACGTCGTGGCGTGGGAGAACCGGGTGACACCGATGGGAATGCTGTCCACGATGGTCACGCGATGACCGGCCGCCGACATCAGCCGGGCCAGTTCCAGGGTGAGAAATGATCGCCCGAATGTGATCAGGACGCGTTTGCTACCGGTAGTGCCCACCGTCGTGAGTGTAGGAGAGGCCCATTAGGCTCTCTCACCGGAGTCGGCCGACGCCGCGGAAAACAACGGCAGAAAAGGAATAGTCGGGCCGCCCAGAACGTTGCACAATCCTGATGTGACTCGGGAAACGGCTGTGACCAGGTGTGGGGAGGGTGTGGGATGTTCGTGATCGGCGTCATCGCCGCCTGTCTCGCTGCGATCGCCTACGGCATGTCCACGGTGCTGCGTGCACTGGGCGCGCGGCGAGTGGCGATGACTGCTCGTGCGGAAGGCACCGAGGCGTCGTACACCAACGCCGCCGGCGGTCCGTCGCTGCGGTCCACCACCTCCACGTTCCTCGATCCGGCCTTCATCCTCGGCACCATGATGGTCGTCGTCGGCTTCGCAGGTGGCGCACTCGCCGCACGCTTCCTGCCGCTCTTCCTGTCCCAGACCATTGTGTCGGCCAACCTCGTGGTGACTGCCCTGCTGGGCACGATCATGCTCAACATCGCACTGCACACCCGCGATTGGATCGCGATCTGGCTGGTCGTGCTGTCGCTGTGTCTACTCGGACTGTCGGCCGAACACCACACCGGTGGCGGCGAAAGCGCCGTCTTCCACTGGGAGTTGTTCGTCGCCACGCTCGGCCTGTGCGCCATCGCCCTGTTCGGCGTCTACCGGCTCGGCAGGCATGCGGCAATCGTCGGCGGCGCGACCGCCGGCCTGTTGTTCGGTGTCATCGCGATCGCCGTGCGTGTCCTCGACGGCGTGGACCCCTTCGACCCAATCGCGCTGATCACCGATCCGGCCGCCTGGACGATCGCGGTCGCGGGCGCGGTCGGATTCTTCGTGCAGACCGTCGCACTGCAGGTCGGTGCGGTCAACGGGGTCACCGCGGTACTGGTGGTCGGCGAGACGGCCGGCCCCAGCCTGGTCGGCGTGCTGTTCCTCAACGACAACGCCAAAGCCGGGCTCGGCTGGCTGGCGATCGTCGGCTTCGTCGGCGCCGTGGTGGGTGCGGTACTGGTCGCCTGGTACGGCTCGGGGGACCCCGACCACTTCGGCGAGGCCCCGCCGCAGAAGGGTGGCTGGCGACGCGGCCGTGAATCCGAACCCGAACCCATCGCGGAGCCGTACGACGACGATATCGACGCACCGCCGCCTGGCAGCACCTCGTGACCAGAAGTTCTGGCCGTGCCTGCCGGGTGTGGCCGCAGGTCCGGTCCCAAGCCGGAACCCGGAACTGCAGCCAGAGATATCAGTCCTTCTTGCGGGTGCCGGGCAGGACTCCGGCGTCGATGACCGCCTTCACATATGGGCGGGTGCGTTCGAGAAGATCGTCGACGCCGCTACCCGACCAGGCGGGTGCGGTAAGCGCGTCGGTCTCGGCCTCCATGGCCTGATAGAGCGAGACCCCGGCATCCGAGAGCTGATGGCCGTCGTCGGTGCGGGTCGCCAGACCGCGGGCGACGAGCCGGTCCACCGAACCCTCCCACGCCTCGTCGGACCATCCACGGGTCAGCTGCACCAGCTTGCGGCCCAGCACCCGCCGACGAATCGTGGGGTCGGGCAGTTGAGCCTCGTGGAAGACGACCGCGTCGAGCCCGCCGAACTGATGGTTGACCAGGACGGCGATGTGGTTGTCACCGCGCCACTCCCGGATGATCGCAATCGCCTGCCACAGCGCAACGTGCGGCACATCGGGCACTGGGGAGGCGTTCCAGCCGGCAGCCAGAGGCCGCCCGCCCATCGGCAGATCGGCCGCGATCTCCCGATAACGCTTCTCGAGATCGCGGATCTCCGGGTCCTCGACCAGGTCGCCGAGGACTGCACCCAATTGCTCGTCGAGCATCTGGTCACGGCGTGCGGCGACCCGATCGAGCCCCACGTCACGGGCCGCTTGCCAGGCCGGCGTGATGACATCGGCAGAGAAGTTGAAGAACGCGGCGGTCACCACCGCGGCATCGCAGTCACCCATCGGGGCACCGCGCGCGCCGACATAGAACCCGTGGCCGTCGAGACCGGTGTCCTGCTGGGCCTCGCGCAGGCCCCGATTGAAGTACGCGAGGACATGGAACGGCTCGATGGTCTCGTAGGCGCGTCGCGCCCGTTGCTGATCGGATTCACCGACGGATGAGGTCATGTCGTCCACATTCGCGTCGGCGCCGCGACCTGTCAACCACCGCACCCACCCGGCTGGGTACGTGCACCCAATCCCTTCCGCGGACCGGGTCGACCCGGTAGATGTTGAGTGCATGGATGATCTCGAGTCGATCAAACAGCTCAAGTACCGGTACTTGCGCGCCTTGGACACCAAGGACTGGGATGTGTTCGCCGAAACCCTCACCGACGACGTCACCGGTGAATACGGCTCGAGTCTGAACTTCGGCAACCGCGCCGAACTGGTCGACTACATGCGCACCTCGGTGGGGCCCGCGGTGATCACCGAACATCGCGTCGCCCATCCGGAGATCGACGTCGAGGGTGATTGCGCGACCGGCCGTTGGTATCTGCAGGATCGGGTCATCGTGCCCGACTTCCAGTTCATGCTGATCGGCGCAGCGTTCTACCGCGATCGCTATCGCCGGACCGATCAGGGATGGCGGATCTGCGCCACCGGCTACGACCGCACCTACGAGGCCAAGATGAGCTTGGCCGACCTGCCGAGTTTCGCCGTCGACATCGGCCCCGCGATCAAGGTGTGACGCGATGTGGCGCCGCAGTGAGGTCTTCGCTAACCGGACCGAGGCCGGCGCCTCGCTCGGCAGGATGTTGAGCGCCGATCCAGCGCTCATGGACGCGGCCGACCGCACCGTGGTTCTCGGGTTGGCGCGCGGTGGAGTGCCCGTCGCCCGGGAGGTGGCCTCGGCGCTCGGTGCCCGGCTCGATGTGCTGGTGGTACGCAAACTCGGCGCACCGGATCACCCCGAGTTCGCGATGGGCGCCATCGCTGCCGGCGAGATCGTCGTCAACGACGACGTGCCGCGCCGGTTGGGGGTGTCCGAGGAGCAGTTCCGGCAGATCGTCGACCGCGAGGACCGGATCCGGGTCGACCGGGAACGCCGCTACCGGCAGGGTCGCGAACCGCTATCTGTGCGTGGACGCACGGTGATCCTGGTGGATGACGGCCTGGCGACCGGGTCCACGATGGAGGTGGCGTTGCGGGCGGTACGTGCTGCAGGCGCCGACGCCGTGATCGTCGCCGTGCCGACCGGTCCGCGCGATGTGCTCGACCGGTTCGCCGCCGAGGACGAGGTCGACAAGGTGCTCTGCGTCAGCATCCCGGAGCCGTTCTACGCCGTCGGCGGCTCCTACGACGATTTCCGGCAGGTCGATGACGACGAGGTGCGTCGCAGCCTGCAGCAGCCGTGACCGATCAGATCACCCGCCGCATCGTCCCGGCGGCACGCGGGTCGTCACCGTCGGCGGCCAGGGCAAGGATCTCGTTGAAGCCGTCGACGAGACAGTCGGCGAAGAGCTCTGGTTCGGTGATGGACGCGGCATCGGAGTTCAGGCCCAGGCAGGCGACGCCGTTGTGGGTGATCATCGTGGCCATCACCGCACAGCCGGGCAGCGGCCCGAACGGGAACATCCGCTCCACCTTCGCACCGGCGACGTAGGTGTCCCAGGGGATTCCGGGCACGTTGCTGGCCTGCAGATCGTTCTGCGTTGTCGCACCGCTGAATTGGGCCAGTACCTGTCCCGGTAACCAGGCCAGCAGCGAGCCGAGGGTGTTGAAGATGTCGACGGCGGGTTCGGTGCGCGCGGCGCGCACCTGTTCACGAATGGTGAGTAGTCGCTCGAACGGATCCTCGATCCCCACCGGTCCGGCCATGCGGCCCACCGCGATCCGGTTGCCCCCGGCCGGGTCCTCGGGGCGACGCACCGAGATCGGGATGGCAACGGGGATCGCGTCGACGGGCCGCCCCATCTTCTCGTGATAGAGCCGGAATCCACCGATCAGCCCCGCCAGGTAGGCGTCGTTCACCGACGCCCGCGCCGCCTTACCGGCCGCTTTCAGGTCGTCGAACGGCACCTCGAACGCGCTGAACCGCCACGAGAGGCTGCGTTGCGCCAACAGCGGCGACCCTGGTGGGCTGACGAGCCCGGCCACCCGGGGTACCGATCGGCTGTACCGCAGCGCGGTGCTCAGCGCTCGCCGCGGATGGGCAAGAGCGCGCACACCTCGCCAGGTGGTGTCGACGCGATGCGGTAGCCGCTGCACCTCTTCGGCCAGTTGACGGCCGAGTACGTCGAGCGCCGAGACGGTGACCGGCTCCGGGCGCGGCGGTTGCGGCTTGCCCGGGATCGGCTCACGCGAGGTCGAATGGAGTTGTGCCAAACCGAGTATCGCGCCCATCCCGTCGGTCAGCGCGTGATGGGCCTTGAGGAAGTAGGCCGCCCTGCCGTCCGGGAGCCCCTCTATCAGCGTGCCCTCCCACGGCGGTCGGCCGGGGTCGAGTGCGGTCATCGCGAGTTGCTCACAGATGGCGAAGAGCTCGCGCATCGAACCGTCGCCGGACAACCGCATCCGACGCACGTGGTAATGCAGGTCGAAGTCGGGATCGACTGCCCAACTCGGGGTGCCGGTCCCGAACGGCGAATCGATCACCCGTTGCCGGAACCGAGGCGCCATGCGACTACCCCAGTCATGGGCTTCGATCAGCCGATCCCACTCGGGCGCACAGTCGTAGATCTCGATCATGCAGATGGTGCCACGCAGTCGACGGTCGGTGTCGCCACGCCACATCAGCGCATCGACCGCACTCATGTGCGGTTCGTTGGCCCAGTCCAGCGGCCGATCGGGTTCGCTCATCGGTTGTCCCCTGTCGATCGCGTCATACGGCCGTCCTCAAAGGATTCCACCGGCCAGTCGGCCAGCGTCGTGATGAACATCTGCCGCACCTCCTCCGCATGGTCGCCGACGGTCTCGGCCCGCCAGCGCGAGGTGTCGACGGGTGGCAGAACCTTCACCTCGACTGTCCCCGGTGCGATCAACTGCGCACCCCGCCACATCAATTCGCCGGTGTTGCGCAACACCACGGGCACCACCGGGACGCCGGCCTGCATCGCGATGTGGAACGGCCCCTTCTTGAACGGCCCGATCCGCGGTGTCGACGACCGGGTGCCCTCCGGGGCCACCACCAACGAGACCCCCTCGTCGCGAAGTTTTCCGATGGCGGGTCTGAGTTGCTCGATCGCACGACCTGGGTCGCCTCGGTCGATGAACACCAACCCGGCCGCGTCGAGTATCTGCCCCAGCACCGGAACCCGCTTGACCTCTTTCTTGGCCACCCCGGTCGCGTCGCGCCGAATGAGGTGGATCAGCACCGGCAGATCGAGTTTGGACTGGTGATTGAACACGAACACGCACGGCCGATTCGAGGTCAGGTACTGCGCGCCGTCGAGGACCGCCACGTCGATCCCGGCCAGCGCGAGCCCGACGTCGTTGCCGGTCGGGATGGCCGACTCCACCAGCACGCTCGGGTCGCGTCGCACCAACCCGCCGGCGGCACCGAGCACCGCTGCACCGATGAACGACCCGTAGAAGGCACCGGTCCGCACGGCCATCGCCATCCGGTTGTGACGGGGGTTGCGCAGGTCGATGATGGGCCACCCGCGCGCCTCCGCCTCGGCCCGCAGCCCATAGCGCGGTGACACCGCCGCCGGATGACCCACCGACTCCAGGTACGGGATGTCCTCGTTGCCGTCGCTGTAGGCAAACGAGGCGTCGAGATCGACCTCGTGCTCCTTGGCCAATGCGCGGACCGCAGCGGCCTTTCCCGGCCCCCACAGCGGGCGGCCGAGCACCCGGCCGGTCACGACGCCGTCGACCACCTCGACGTCGGTGGCCAGGGCATGGTCGGCGCCGATCTCGCGGGCGATCGGCTCGATCTGGAACCGGGTGGCCGAGGAGGCGATCACAATCCGGTGTCCGCGCTCGCGATGCGCTCGGATGATCTGCCACATCTGCGGCCGCAGAAAGGACGCGGTCTCATGGGTGAACAGGTCGTCTCCGAACGCGAGCAGTTCGGCATAGGTTTTGCCGGCGAATGCGGGTTTGGTGAGTTCGAGGACCTCGGCGTAGTCCTGTTCGGATGTCACCCCTCGCAACGCGATCAGAATCGCACCGGTCAGTTCGCCGAGTCCGAAATCCATGCTGCGTAACCGCGCCCGCGTGATGGCGCTCGCCGAGAACCCCTCGATCAAGGTGCCGTCGTAGTCGAAGAACGCGCCGACCTTCTTGCCGCTCGGTGCCGCCCGGATCTCCCGCAGCCGGTCGGCGAAGGTGCTCATCGTGCCACTCCGCGCAGGGCCTCCCCGAAATGCTCCGCCTCGATCGCGGCGATCCGCGTCAACCGGTCCCGCATCACGTTCACCTCGTCGAGCCACGCCTGGCGCCCGGCGGCCAGATCCTCGATTCCATCGCTGGTGATGAGGTGGCGGTTGTCGGCGAGCTGGTAGGCCGCGTCGTACAACTCTCTGGACACCGAGTCACGACTCTTGACCACGCTCTGCAATGCGAGTTGCATACCGAGGCCGAGACATTCGTCGAGCGTGGTGTCCTTGTCGATCGGGGTGTCGGTACCGGCCGCGACCAGGCTTTCGGCAACGACCAACTGCGCGTCGAAGAACGGCTGCAGGGTTCGTCGCGCGACCAGCGAACCACCGTGCTCACGCAGGATGCGATCGGTCCATGCCTGGTCGGGATTGACTGTCCGCCATTCCGGGGACATCAGGTCCAGTTCGGCGCCCAGCCGATGCAGGAACACCTCCTTGGCGGGAAAGAAGAACTCGAACTTCAACAGGTCACGAATACGCAGGGCCTCGTGCTGAGCAGACGGCAGCAGTTCACCGGAGCCGTCTTCGGCCAACGCACCACCCGCGGCGGCCAGCAGGCCGAGTTCGACGATGGCGCGGTCGACGAAATGGTGCAGCGCCCCGTTGCGGTAGTAGGCCGCCACCGCGTGGCTGTCGGGCGCGATCGACCACACGGTCTCGGGGCCCCCATCGAACCTGGTGAGCACACCGGCGTCGTGGAGCACCCCCAGGGTGCGGCGCAAGCCGATACCCCGACACAGATCGGGATCGGGCCCGGGCAGATCCCGGCGGTCGATGTAGTCGAGCAACGGTGCCAGGATCGTCTCGATCTCCGCCGCGGTGTAGGCGCGGTCGCGGGCGCCGAGCAGCGCGAAGCCGGCCAGCGAGGTCGCTGAGATCGGTGTGGCGGCATTGATCTCGTCCATCACCGCGAAAGCGACCTTATCGAGTTTCGCCGGACCCTCGCCCGCATCGGCGAGCGCTTGTCGTAGCGAAAACGGTTCGCCGAAACGGACTCTCGCCTCGCCGAGATACTGCCGTTGGGCTTTCGCGTATTTGAGCAGCCAGCCCACGCCCTCCGGCTTCTTGGTTCCGCCCGCGGATTCCTTCGCCATCGCGCCGATCTCGTGCAATTGGTCGTAGACGATGGAGGTGGGCACGATCATCACGTCGGCGTCGTCGAGCTGTTCCACCGCGTCGACGACGTAGGCGAGCAGACCCAGCATCGGCTTGCGCAGCTTGCCGGTCCGGCTGCGTCCGCCTTCGATGTACCACTCCAGATTGAAGCGCTTCTCCACGATGAACGACAGGTACGAGCGCATGGCGAACTTGTAGACGGGATCGGCCCCGAACTTGCGGCGGATGAAGATCATTCCTGCGCGGCGGGCAATGGGACCGACCGGCCAGAACGCCAGATTGTTTCCGCCGAGAACGAGATTGGGTGGAAAGTCGTGGCTGCGCAGGACCTCCGAGAGCACCAGCGGATCGACGTAGGAGCGGTGCGACGGCAAGAAGATCAGACCGGTGGACTTGTTGAGCTCACGGAGCCGGTTGAGGGTGCCGAGATCCACCGACACCGTCCAGGTGCGGTCATGCAGGTTGCTGAAGATCGACGAGAAGACGTCGTCCATCAGTCGGCTCTGGGTGGCGACGAAGGTCGACATCTTGTCGGTCGCCTCCTGCACCACGACTGCGGCAGGTCGACCGAGTTCGGCAGCGAGTTTTGCTGCACCCGCCTGGAACCGCGCCGATGTACCGATCTGCTCGGCGACCAGTCGGGGCACCTTGTAGCGGTCTCCGACGATCTGACGTTCGGCACGTTCGGCCGACAGCGCCGCCTGCACCGTCACGTAGGCGGAAAACGACTCGCCTTCGGCCAGATTCTGGGCATGACGTTGGCGGAGGTCTGCGATCGTGGCCGGTTCGCCCTGCACCACCCGCAGCCGATCGGGTCTGCGACGTTTGATGACCGGTTGGGTGAGCGCGACCGGGCGGCGCGGATTCGACAGCACGAGCACGTCGGCCATCGTGACCCGCCGCTCACCTTTGCGGACCGGAGGCAGCCAGGCCACCCTCGCCGGAATCAGCAGGGTGTCGTCGGCGAGTGAATCAAGGTCGGCCTCGCGCACCGACCGCACCGGCGCGCCCGGGTGCTGAACCTCCGCCCACTCGCTGACCGCCCGCAACTCGCACGCTGTCCGCACCTCGGCCAGCACCACCGATTCGCCCACGCCAACCGCCTCTCGCGTCCAGGCCCCGACGTCGCCGCGACTCGCACTTGCGAGCGCCACGGCATGGCCATTGTCGCGCGCAGACCGGGTCGGTCGGGCGCTTTCGGTGAGAGTCGACCTCAGTTGCTGCCGGAGCTCGCCTTGAGCAGCAGCGCGGCGATCTCGGACCGGTCGGCGACGTCGAGTTTGGTGCAGGCGCGGTAGATGTGGCCTTCCACGGTGCGTACCGACACCGTCAGGCGTTGCGCGATCTCCTTGTTGGACAGACCGGCCGCCACCAGGTTGGCGATCTCGCGTTCGCGGGTGGTCAGTGGCAACGGTTGTGCGGATTCCACCAGCGCGGGTGTCCGCAAACCGCCGCATTCGGCGGCCAACCGGTTGGCCACCGCCGCCGACGCCACCGTCGCGGCCCGGCTGCCCTCCGCCTCATGGAGCACACTGGCCTGCGCCGCCGCGTCGGCCGCCGACAACCGAAATCCCAAACGCTCGAATTCCGTTGCACACAAGTCGAGTTCGACGGCATCACGCGACTCCAGCGCGCTGGCGTGACGAGCGTAGAGTCCCGCGAGCGGTCCATCGATCATCCCGGCGAGTTCGCGGAGTCGCTGCGCGCCGGACGGATCACCGAACCGGGCCGCGGAGTGCAAGGCCTCGGCCTCGATAGCGAACTGCGCGGTTCGTCGGGCGTCGTCGGCGGCCTTGACCGCGGTCTCGACGGCCAGCGACACCGTACCGGCCGAGGCCTGCTGCCACGACTCCGCGACCGCCAACATCGGACCGAACACGGCGATGTGGCGGCCGTACTTGGTGTGCGCCCGACGCAGGGCACGCTCGGCGTCGTCGGTCCGCCCGCACGCGCTGAACGCCTGCACCACGTAGAACATTGCGGGATAGTTCCAGGATTCGGCCACCCCGTTGCCACTGTCCAGGGTGGCAAGCGTCTGTTCCATCCGGCGGCCGACCGATGCGCTGTCGCCGCGCGCCAGCTCGACGACCGATACCAGGATTCCAGCCAACGCCCAACCCACGTACTGGCCGATGTTGGAGAACCGTACGTACCGGTCGGCGCGGGTCGCCGCTTCATCCAGTTGACCGGTCAGGGTGAGTGCGAGGATCTCGCCGAGTCCGGCCGGAAACCGCAGCAGACCGTCGGTCTGGGTCTCGGCCACGCGCGCCCGCGCCGCCAGAGCAGCCACCTCGTCCCCGCGTCCGGCAACAGCTCGGGCCAGTCCACCGCCCAGCACGGCGAACTCCACCGCCCACGGGGACGGGTCCGCCGAGTCGAGCACCTCCTCCGACAGCGCGATCGCCTCGTCGATTCGGTTCTCGAAGGCGGCGCACGCGGACATGAAACCCCTGACCACCAGGGCCAAGTTCGGGTCGGTGACCTTGTCCTGCAGCATCTCGAGGACCTCGTCGGCGCGATCGGCATCGCCGATGGCCCAGAAGATGGTCGCGAACCGCAGCCCACCCCAGAAGATGAGTTCGATCTCGTTGAGGTCCTCGGGCCGAAACCTGTCGAGCACCGCGTCGGCCTCGGACGCATACCCCTGCCACATCAACGACCGTGCCAACGGCTCGGCGGCGCTGAAGCCGCTGCCCTCGGCGACGGCCGCGCGGGCGAAACGCTCACCCAGCGGGGCGTTGGCGAAGGCCAACGCATCGCGGGCGGCCGCACTCATGAGCCCGGAATCGACACCCACGTCGCTCTCCAGCGCGAGGTCGGCCAGCCGGATCCGCTCGGCGGCGGTGTCGGTTCCGCGGGTCTGCAACGCCTTGACCAGTTTGCCGCGCAACCGACGCGACGAGGCCAGGCCCAGTCGGTGCCGGATGACCTCACCGAACAACGGATGGTTGTATTGCACGTTGAGTCGGCGGCCGTCACGCAGGATCCGCACCAGTCCGGCGATCTCGGCTTCCTCGACCGCCTCGTCGCCGGCGAGGTCACCGAGGATGTCGATGTCGAGAGGCTCGCACAGGGCAAGGTACTTGAGGACCGTGAGCACCGAGTCGTCGAGCTGCTCGATCCGGCTTTCCAACAACGACGCCAGCTCGGAGGTGATCGCGGCGCGTCCACGTAGTTGCCAGATCCCATTCACCTGACGGAGCGTCTCGGCTTGGCGCGCCCCTTCCACGAGGTGGCGCAGGAACAGCGCGTTACCGCCGGAGGCCTCCCACATCAGATCCGCCGACAGACCTTCGAGCTGACCACCCAGCACCGATTCGATCAGTTCGACGCTCTGCTGTTTGCTGAACGGTGACAGCGTGATTCGGGTGAGGTGATTGTCCTTCCACAGCGAGGTGACGGCGTCGGGCACGCTCTCCCCGGACCGCACCGTGGCGACGATGTGCACGGCACGATCGATGGCGAGCTGATGCAACAGGGTCGCCGACAGTTCGTCGAGCAGGTGCGCGTCGTCGACACCGATCACGACGTTGCCGTCGGACAGCAACGATTCGCGGGCGGCGGCCAGGTAGGTCACCGGGTCGCTCGACGTCGCCGGGCCGACGAGATGGGCGAACACGCCGAGCGGGATACTGCGGGCGGATTCGGTACCGGCGACCCACCGCACGCCACCGTCGAGGGCGGCGGTGACGTGGCGGGCCAGCGTGGTCTTACCGACACCCGAATCGCCGGTCAGCACAACACCACACGCATTCGTCTCGCCGCGCAGTGCGGCTTCGATGATGCGGAACTCTTTCTCGCGCTCGACCAGAGGCCAATCGGAGGACATGGGGAGAGTTTAGTCTCACGGCCTCGGTCGGGACACAGGTCAGGGTGGGTGACGGTACGCGTACATACCGATGTACGACACAGTTCAGGCGTCGCGGCGGTCGGTGACGACGATGCCGAGCGCGAAGATCACTGCCGCGAACACCGCGAAGTAGATCAGGGACCCGTAGACGTTCCAGTGGTAGTCGGTGCCGGCGAGGTCGCCGTTGAGGAACCGGCTGCCGTTGGCGAACGGCAGGAAGGGGGCGATGTGGTCGCCGATCTTGGGCAGAATGGTCAGGATAGATTCCAACGCCAGGTTCCAGATGAGGACGATGACGATCGCGCCCGCAGTATGACGGACGATCGCGCCGACACCGAGGCCGATGACCACGTAGAGCGCCGCGAGCACGGCGGTACCCCAGATCTGCCGGATCACCACACTGTCGCCGAACTCGATGCCGACCGTCGTGCCACCGACGACACGCGCCAACGCGACACCCACGATGGCCAGCAGCACGCTGACGAGTAACGCCAGCAGACCGAAAACCGCGGCCTTGGCGATGAGCACGACCGGCCGACGCGGCACGGCCTGGAATGTGGTCCGAATGGTGCCAAACCGGTACTCGCTGGTCACAGCCAGCACCGCCATGATCATCAACACCAACACACCGAACGAGTTGAGGCCGATGAGGGCCGTCCACGCCGCCTCACCAGGTGTCGACGCGAGCGGACCGCTGGTGGTGGCCCCGGTCACCAAAGCCAATCCGATGGTCAGCACCGCGACGATCGCCACACACCAGTAGGGCGAGCGCGTGGAGGTGAGTTTGATGCGCTCGGCATCCATCGCCGTGATCATCGCGGTCCTCCCTGCGCGGCGGTGCCGGCCGGCCCGCCACCCTGATATTGGACCGCACCGGCGGTCATCGTCATGAACACCTCTTCGAGTGACGCGGTGGCTCCGGTGAGTTCGTGCAGCACGATTCCGGCATGCGCGGCGATGTCGCCGACCTGATCGGTGACCACGTCGGCGATGTCGAGCACCGGACGGCCATCGGAAGCCACGGCGGGGGTGACCCGCAATCCGGCCTCGGCCAACACCCGGTGCAGGGCGTCGAGCTGTGGGCTGCGCACCCGCACACTGCTCGATGCCCGGCTGGTGAACTCGGCGACCGAACAGTCCGCGATCAATTTGCCCTGTCCGATCACCACAAGGTGGTCGGCGGTCAGGGACATCTCGGTGAGTAGGTGGCTCGACACCAGCACGGTGCGACCCTGTGCGGCCAGATTGCGCATGAACCCGCGGATCCAGACGATGCCCTCGGGATCGAGACCGTTGACCGGTTCGTCGAACAGCAGGGTGTGCGGGTCGCCGAGCATCGCTCCCGCCAGGCCGAGGCGTTGCTTCATACCCAGCGAGAACCCACCGGCGCGTTTGCCGGCCACCGACGCGAGGCCCACCATGTCGAGGACCTCGTCCACCCGCCGCCGCGGGATGCCGTTGGACGCGGCCATCCAGCGCAGATGCGAACGCGCGCTGCGGTTGGGATGAATCCAGCTCGCGTCGAGCAGTGCGCCGACCTGGCGCAGCGGGGCGTCGAGCTCCCGATAGGGCCGGCCGTCTACGGTCGCGGTTCCGGCGGTGGGGCGGTCGAGACCGAGCATCATCCGCATCGTCGTGGATTTGCCTGCCCCGTTGGGTCCCAGGAAACCGGTCACCAGGCCGGGGCGAACCTCGAAGGTGAGGTCGTCGACGGCACGCACCGGCCCGAAGACCTTCGTCAAGTTCTCGACTGTGAGCACGCTCTCGACCTTAGACATCTGGTGGCGTTTGCGGGCGTAGCGTGATGGCGTGCCGGTCACGTTGGTCGTCCTGCTGTGGTCCGTCGATGGCTGCGACGACGCGCTCCACGCCTATGAGGACGACGTGCTGCGGCTGGTGTCTGCGCACGGCGGTCGTGTGCTGGTGCGGGCCCGCCGCACCGACGACGATCCGTCACATCCGTTGGAGACCCAGGTCATCGAGTTCGACGACCGGGCCGGGTCCGACGCATACCTGGCCGATCCGCGTCGGATGTCGATGGCCGATCGCCGCGCGGCATGTGTGGCGCGGACACAGATGTGGCCGGTCACCGTGTGACTGGTCGGGGCGGCGCGTCCGGCGGCAGCACCGCGGCGAGCAACATCCGGGCCGCGGTGGCGACCAACTCGTCGCGGTCGGCCCCGTCGGGCCGCAACAGCGCGATGCGCAGACACAGATTGGCGGTTGCGCCCATGGTGAGGAACACCAGATCGTCGAGTTCATGCGGCTCGAGGTCCGGTCGCAGTCGGGCGGGGAGGATGCGGGCCAGCGGGACCAGAGGTTCTTCGACCTCTGCCCATGCGTCGCCGAACTCCGCCTCGGTGGTCGAGTACGACACGCGCAGGACCGGGTCGTGCTTCTCGAACGCGGCGGTCAACGTCTCGACGATGGTCACCATCGCGGTCATGGGTTCCGCGTCCATCGCGCGGCCAACGCCGGTGGCCAACGACGTGGTGATGTCGTGGATCGCGGCCGCACGCAACTCCTCGATGAGTGCATCGATGTCGGCGAAGTAGCGGTAGACCGTGCCGATACTGACGTGAGCATGGTCGGCGAGTTGCTGCGTGGTGGGACGGATGCCCGGCCGCCTGACCAAAAGCTCCACCGCGCCAGAGAGAAGTCGTCTGCGCATCTCAACGCTGCGATTCTGCTGCGGACGGGCACGTCGGGATCTCGGTGGAGAGCGTCGCGCGGCACCGGCCATGAAAGTGAATAGTAAGTGAGGATTCCTCGTGTTTCACTGAAGCCGTGGAACTGCACCCGCCCGGAGAACTGGTGAACGCCGACCTCGCCGTCGCACGCTACGGCGCGGCGGGCGAACGGTGGGTGTCGGCGATGTGGCAAGGCGATGCACTCGCGGACGCCGTGGCGAACGACAACTTCGCCGGATCGTCGACGACCGACGCGGTGCGCACTGCGCTCGAGCACGGGATCGACGCCCTCGACGATGCCCCCGATTCGCTGCGGAACCTCTTCGAATTCCTGGACGACGAGCCCGATTGGGTCGATCACACCCGGCTCGACCGCGCTGCCGACGCACTGATCCGGCACACCGCGGCGCTGGGGGTGGTACTGGCCGCAGCGTCGTTGCTGCGCGGAGCCGGCAACAGCATCGCAGGCAAGCCGTTGGTGCAGACCGGCCGGTACGCGTCGATGCCCGCCGTCCGGTCGGTCGAGGTCGGCGAGTGGATGCGTCAGATCCTGACGCCGGGCGGGATGCGTCGTGAAGGCGGCGGTTTCGCCTACACCGTCCGGGTTCGGATGATCCATGCGCACGTGCGTCGCGGCCTGTACCGGTCCGGGAAATGGGACGAGCCGGCGTGGGGTGTGCCGATCCCGCAGCCGTACATGGCGTTCACGATGGCCGAGTTCGGCCACATCGCGCTTGAGGCCATGCACAGCCTCGGGGTTCGGCTCAGCGACGACGACCTCGATGCCGTCTATCACCTATGGCGCTACGTCGGACACGTGATCGGCATGGAGCCAGAGCTGAATCCGGCCGACGAGTCCGATCACATCCGGATCGAGGAACTCTACCGACTCACCTCGCCCGGACCTGACGACCACGACCGCGAGTTCGTGGTCGCACTCACCGACGATTACCTGATCCCAGAGATCGCCAATACGCTGCCGGGCCCCACCACCGCCCGACGCGCGGCGGCCACCCGATTGGTCCATGCGCTCCAGCGGGTGTTCCTGGGGGATTCCGACGCCGATGCGTTACAGATCCCCGACACTCGACTCAAGCACGTCATCCGCGCGGGCGCGCCCGTGATGGCAGGATTCGGTCACATCCGAATGCGCATCGGCGGTGGTCCACAACGCATCTCGCAACGGGGCTACCGCGTCCGAGACGCCGAGATGACTCGCATGCGCGCCGCCTACGGCGTCACCCACGAACTGGTGGACAACGCACCCCAGCCCGTTGGTTGATCAGCGGCGTGCCGACCCATGCACCGCCGCCCCCGCCACTGGTTGAGTAGCGGCGTGCTGCCCATGCACCGCCGCCCCCCGTCGTTTGTTGAGTAGCGGCGAGCGAGCCTGCCGCGTATCGAAACCCCCGCCCCGCAGCAACACTCCCTGTCGCATGTCGAGTAGCGACGAGCGAGCCCATGCCGCTGGTTGAGTAGCGGCGTGCGAGCCTGCGAGCCCGCCGCGTATCGAAACCACCCCACCCGCTCAAAAATCTTCTGCACTATCTTTAAGAAACTCCTTGACGTCGAACTGGTGTTCGACCATAGTGGAGTCATGGGAGCTTCGGGGGATCTCACCACCATCACTGATTCTGTTCGTGACCTGCACTTGGGCGACGATATGTCGGGGCGTGCCGCGTTCGATGCGATGACCGCTCTGGTCGTGCTGCGTAATCTGATCGACCATCACGCTGCGACGGTGGTCGGCCATCTGGATCGACTGGGTGTGGCCCGCGATCACGGCCGCAAACTCAGTGAGTTGTTGATCGTGATGGGGCTCGCGCCGGCGGTGGCGACCCGTCTGATCCGGATCGCCGCCGCACGCGAGAAACTGCCGACCCTGGCCGCGCATGCCGCTGATGGGGCGATCTCCGCCGAGCATGTCGACGCGGTGGGTAAAGGGGTCGATCATGTCGGGAAAAGATCGGCGGAACCGCTCGACGATGTGGCGCGTCTAAACATCGTGGCCGAACTTCTCGCCCGATTCTTTTCCGGCGCCACCCCCGCCGACATCGGCAAACGTTCCCGTCGTCTGGGTAACCAGGCCGCTGAGGACACCGGTGGGCTACCCGCCTCCGAAGACCGTAACCTCAATGCGCTCACCCACGATGTCGATGGTGACGGACGGCTGCAGGTGCGCGCCGACCTCAACACCGAGGTCGGCGAAAAATTCTCGGCTGCGATGGAAGAGTTGGCGGCACCGCGTCCCGAACCCGACGGGTCGCCTGATGCCCGCGGCCCGGAGCGCCGCCACGCCGACGCGTTGGAGGCATTACTCGATATCGCTGCCCGTAGTGGTGATGTGGCGTCCGCGCCGCGTCACCGACTGCTGGTGTCGGTGCCCGCTGATACTCCTGATTTGGCCGAGTTGCCGTTCCTGGGGTCGATCACTGAAGCCATGCTGCGCACGTTGACGTGCGACACCACCGCGACGGTCGCGATCGTCGACGGTGAGGCGGTGCCGATGGAGATGAGTAAAGACAAACGCCTGTTCCCAGCCCATCTCCGTAAGGCGTTGCACAAACGCGACGAGTGTTGCATCAAATGCGGTGTGGCGGCCTCCCGCTGCCAAGGCCATCACCTCGTGCATTGGGCTGATGGTGGAATCACGGTGTTGGACAACGGATGTTTGCTGTGCCCGTCGTGTCATGCCGACATCCACCACAACGGGTGGGAGGTGATCATGGGTCACGACCGACATCCCTGGCTCATCCCACCCGCCGCTGTTGACCCGACACGTCGGCCGATACCGGCCTACAACCGACGCACGATGAACCTCGACAACCTACCCGCCGCCGCCTGAGCCACGCTGACCGGCGAGTAGGTCACGCAGCCAAGTCTTCCCACGCACCCGACCCCGGTCGGGACCGCAACCGTCCCTTGAGAACTCCATAGCGTGAACCAACGGCGCCGCAACGGTGTCGCGTACCCGACGGCCACATCGGTTGCACAACAACCCTTGTGGTGCGCGATACGCGACACCGTACGCCGGGCGACCGCCTACTCGCTCGGCACCTGTCCGCGAGCATGCGGGCCCACCGCCCAACCGCAGCTTGCCCAACCCGCTGATTGAGTAGCGGCGAGCGAGCCTGCGAGCCCGCCGCTTATCTAAAGCGGCTCCACGCCAACGTATTTCGCCATGATCGTCACATCGCGACGTATTTTTCAGGCGCGTTGCGGCGAGGACGCCCGAGCCCAGAAGCGCTTCGGGATACGGCCGGCGCCGGCGGCATGACGCCCGGCGATCACCGCGTGCCTCATCGCCGTGGCCATTCGCTCCGGGTCATCGGCGCGCGTGACCGCGGAGGCGAGCAGGACTGCATCGCAACCGATTTCCATGGCGAGAGCGGCGTCGCTCGCAGTGCCGATACCCGCGTCGAGGACCACCGGCACCTGTGCATCGGCGACGATCATCTCGATGTTGTGCGGATTCGCGATACCCAATCCGGTACCGATCGGTGACCCGAGTGGCATCACGGCTGCGACACCGAGATCCTGCAGCCGCCCGGCAAGAACCGGATCGTCGTTGGTGTAGGCCAACACGGCGAAGCCATCGTCGACCAAGGCCCGCGCCGCGTCGACCAGTTCGATCGGGTCGGGTAGCAGGGTACGTTCATCGGACACCACTTCGAGTTTCACCCAATGGGTCTCGACGGCCTCACGGGCGAGCTGTGCGGTCAACACTGCTTCGGCCGTCGTATGGCAGCCAGCGGTGTTGGGCAGGATCGCGATGTCGAGGCGACGCAGCAACTCGATCATCCCGGTACGCGAGTCCGGACTCACACGCCGCAAGGCCACGGTGGTCAACTCGGTGCCCGACGCCACCAGGGCCCGCTCGAGAACGGCCAGGTTGGAGATCCCACCGGTGCCCATGATGAGCCGAGAAGCGAACTCGCGGTCCGCGATCCGCAGACAGTCAGCGGCCTTCGCGTTCCCGTATAGCGCGGATTCGGCGTTCGTATCCGTGGTCGGATCATTCCGCATCGCGCTACCCACCCTGCACCGCGGTGACGATTTCGATACCGGCACCCGCATGCAGGGCCGTGCTCCAGCTCCCCCGGGGAACAACCACGCCGTCGACTGCGACGGCGATACCTCGGTCCGGCAGACCCATACTCCTCAGCAGTTCCGCCACCGAGGCATCGGGCCGCAGGGTCATGTCCTCTCCGTTGACGGTGACCGTCATCATCTGTTCACTCCTTGGTTGATGGCGTCGCTCGCGTTCGTGGCCCCGACAGTGCGCCGGCCTGCAGCGCCGCGGAGTACGTCGAGGACCACATGAGCCGTATAGGGCGCCAACAGGATTCCGTTGCGGCCGTGGCCGGTGGCAACCAGCACCCGCTCATCGATGCGACGGATGATGGGGAGCCCGTCGACCGAACACGGACGCATGCCGGCACCGGCCTCGGCCAGCTCGTAGGTACGCAGACCGGGCATGAGGTCGACGGCGTCGGACAGCAGGTCCGTCACGCCGCCGACATCGGGGGCAAAGGCCGTCTCGTCGAACGGTTCGTACTGAGTGGCGCCGACAACGACGCCGTCCTGCCGCGGGACCAGATACACCGCCCGACCGTGCATCCGCGCTCGCACCACGTGCGTTGGCGGTGGCACCGACCACGTGGTCCGACGGAGCCGGAGGATCTCTCCCTTGGCCGCATGCAACGACACCTCCGGCACCAACGCGGACGTTCCCAATCCCGCGGCGACGAGGATGTCATCGGCGTCGGCCAGCTCGGCGAGATCACTGATCCGCCGCTCGACCACCTCACCACCGGCCGCCAGAAGCGCCTCCCGCAACGCGGCGAGCAATCGACGGTTGTCCACCGCGCCCTCACCGATGGCCAGATAGCCGCTGTGCAGCCGGGAGCTCACGGCCGATTCGAGTCGCCGTATCTCAGTCGGGCCCACCCGGCGCAGGTCGTCCTGGGCGCGCGGTCGGCGGGCCCAGACGAAGTCGGCGAGAGTATCGAGATGTTCGGCGTCGGCGGAGGACGCTGCGACGAACAGCGAGTCGGCGGCTGCCAGAACGCTGTGGCCGCCCAGACGGGACAGCAACTGCGGCCAGCGGCGCACCGACTCGGTGGACAATGCCAGCAGCTCGTCCTCCCCGGGATGCCCTTCACCCAGGGACCCGAGCATGCCCGCCGCCACCCATGCCGCCCGATGCTCGGCGCCGGCGTCAAACACCCGAACCCGCCAACCGGCGTCGGCAGCGGCCAACGCACAGGTCAAGCCGATGACACCGCCACCGATCACCGCCAGCAGGCCGGTGGCGGAGCCGGAATTGTCAGCAATCACGTCAGATCATCCTTCCTTCGCCGGCATTACCCGGATCAGGTCAAACGGTCAGCGGAGGATCGATCCGCACTCTCAGCCCGGCGCACCCCAGGCTCCCGTGTCGTTCCACCCCAGGCTACCGCCGTCGTTCTGGGCGTTGGCACGGCGGTGGCGACCCGGGGCCGCAGTCGTCTCGACTCCCACGGCTAGCGTGGCCACCGTGACCGACACCCGAAGCGCGCGGACCGCGCGGCTCGCCGACGCCCGCCTCTACCTGTGCACCGACGCCCGCCGGGAACGCGGAGACCTCGTCGACTTCGTGTCCGCTGCAGTCGCCGGCGGTGTCGACATCGTCCAGTTACGGGACAAGGGTTCGCCCGGCGAAGCGCAGTTCGGCACCCTCGAGGCCCGAGAGGAACTCGAGATCCTGGCACGTATGCGCGCCATCGCCCACCAGCACGGCGCGATGCTCGCGGTCAACGACCGCGCCGACATCGCCGCACTGTCACGCGCCGATGTCCTGCACGTCGGACAGGGCGACCTGCCCGCCAAGCTGGCCCGCCACATTGCCGGCGCCGACATCGCGATCGGCATCTCCACCCACGACGCAGCACAGTTACGCGACGCGGTCGACGATGACGACGTCGACTACTTCTGCGTCGGACCGTGCTGGCCCACGCCGACCAAACCCGGCCGGTCCGCCCCCGGCCTCGACCTCGTCCGTCAGGCAGCGGCGGTCGCGGCCGAGAAGCCGTGGTTCGCCATCGGCGGTATCGACGCCGACCGGCTCACTGCGGTGACCGATGCCGGAGCACGCCGGGCGGTGGTGGTCCGCGCGATCACCGCCGCCGACGAGCCACGCACGGCCGCCACGCAGTTGCGCGCTGCGCTGTAGGCCGTTGCGTCGACAACTCGGTTGCCGCGTTGCAGTGGTGCGGTCTATCGTGGTCGCCATCATGTTGTGCATGCAGAACGCGCTCGTAACCCGCCGCAGCGGGGTCTGAATCTGACCGACCCCCCGCTGCGGGGTCGTTGCGCATCTGCCCGTCGGTCTCTCCTCGACCGAACAGGCGAATTCCATGCACACCATCCAACGCACAACACATTCACGCACCGACCCGTTCGCGGCTCGGTTCGGTCAGTCGCTGCCACGCGGTATGCGCGAAGAGGCGACCGGCCTGAGCTGGGAAGGCTTCCTCGCCGAGTTCGCCCCGACCGGGGCAATCCGGCTGGGCACCTGGTCGACCCGACGGGACCGAGAAGACCTGGTCACCTGCCAGGCCACCATCGCCCACGCCGACGACATCATGTCGTTGCAGGCGACCGCGGCCGGCCCGATCGGGGCGATGACGTCGATGTTGCACGACATCGGGGCGCCGGTCCAGATCGTCGGACTCCATCAGCGTGAGTGCGCCGGGACCGTGACCACATTCCTGCTGTGCGAACACGACGACCGCCGATGCTGGGCGTACGGCACCGGACAGACCGCCGACGAGGCCAACGTCCGCGCACTCATCGCCGGGGCCAACCGGCTACGGCCGACGCGGTGACCGGCCCTGGTCCGATCCCACAACTGGGCCCGATTCCAGAGCTGGGCGGCGATTCCAGAGCTGGGCGGCGATTCCAGAGCTGGGCGGCGATTCTCAGCTCCGCGGATCGAGAGCGTTGATGCGTTCCTGCAGCATCGGCCAAGCATTCTCGAAACCCGGATGCAACGGCAGCTCGGAGATGTCGTCTTCCCGCACCCAGCGCAGCTCCGCGGACTCGAAGTTCGCCACAGTGTCCACCGGCTGATCAACCTCTGCGATCACCGTGGTGTACGTCCACCCGCTGGGCGCCTGGTGGGTGACGATCGCGGCAACCACCCGCAGCGCGCTGTCCCCGATACCGGCTTCCTCGTCGGCCTCTCGGATCGCCGTGTCAATCGCACTCTCATGAGAGTCGCGGGCACCGCCGGGCAAACCCCAGGTACCTCCCTGATGCGACCACACCGCCCGGTGCTGAAGCAGGATCCCGGTAGACCCGTCGGGCAGCGGCGCACGCAGCAACAGTCCCGCCGCACCATTGCGGCCCCAGTAGCGCGAACCGTCCGGATCGACCACCCAACCGTCGCCGTCTCCGCGCACTCTGCCTCCTGCTGCTCGTCGTCGCCCCAACACTCCAACCATGCGGCCCGGACGTCGTCCACCGTATGTGAGGCGGCCGGTACTGGCCAGAGTGCGAACGTGGAATTCACTCCGCCGACCCGATCCGCCGCTGGTCGACTCCCCTGACGATCCGAGCCGCACGCAATCCGAGAAGTGCGGGGACACGGCACCGCACGACGAGCCGGGCCCGCACCCGAGGACTAGGGTTGAGGCAGATGCCCGAACCGTGTCCCCGAGCTTTCGACGCAACGCCGGACATCGCGTTTCGCCTCTTGCCGAGAGACGAAACATATGGACCACACGCGGCGACAGACAAGGTGGAGACCGTGAACCCGACGCCGGCACGACCGGCACGATCGGAAAGTGACGCCGGAAAAATGGAGAGTTCGGAAGGAACCTGACGTGACCGGCGACGTCTCGCCCATGAGGACCGCGCTCACGCGTGCGGGCCGGACCATCCGGCCCAGTCCCACGGCGCCTCCGATCCGACAGGTGCTCTCCGACCGCCGCAACCTCGTCACCTCGACGCGTCAGCGGGCACAGTCCCCTCTGACGACGCTGCGCCACTACTCGGTCACCAGTCCGGGAAAGCTCATCCTGATCCTTGTGGTGCTCGCGATCTCGTGTGTGGCCACCGGTCTGTACGCCTCCACGACGCTGGAAGACCGCACCCAGACACTCCGGCTGATGATCGATCGCACCGAGCCGCTCGCCGAGGCCTCCCAGGTGCTCTACAGTTCACTGTCGATCGCCGACGCCTCGGCCAACTCGGCGTTCATCTCCGGCGGACTGGAATCGCCGGAATTGCGGACGCGATACGCCGACGCGCTCGCCACCGCGTCGTCGTCGCTGATCATCGCGGCCGGGTCGTCCGAAGAGGTCGAGCGAGCCACCAGCGCGGCCGCCTCCCGTGAGATCGACTCGGACCTCAACACCCTGGCCATCAGCATCCCGGTCTACAGCGGCCTGGTGGAGGTCGCCCGGACCAACAACCGTCTCGGCAATCCGGTCGGCTCGGCGTACCTCGGCGAGGCGTCGACCATGATGCAGGAGAAGATCCTGCCCGCCGCCCAGCGCCTCTACCAGCGTCGGTCGATGGCAATCGCCGATCCGCAGAGCGCGCTGACGAAACCCCCGTGGGGCGTGTACATCGCGCTGGTCGCCTTGATCGTCGGGCTCGTGGCCACCAGCCGCTATCTGGTCAGGCGCACTCGACGGCGATTCAACATCGGTGTGTTGTCGGCGTTGATCGCAGTCGTCGTGGGCACGGTGTGGCTACTGACCTCCGGGTTGATGTCGGTGGCCGCCACCAACAACGCGCGCGTGGACGGGGCGGCCCCATTGCGCGAGCTCACCTCGGCACGCATCCTCACCCAGCAGGCCAGGTCGGCGGAGACGCTGTCACTGGTGCGCCGCGGCGACCAGGAAGATCAGGACCGCACATTCACCGACACCACCGCCGCCATCGAGCGGCTCATCGACCGAGTGGAGCGCGAACGCGGTGATTCCAGCGTCGTCTCCGACGCGCAGATCTACAACGCCAACTATGTGCTCGACCGCTGGCGTGAACTCGATGCGCAGGTCCGCGCCCAGATGTCGGCAGGTGACTTCGCGCAGGCACGCACGATGACGATGGGCGACGGACGCAACACCACCGCACAGGCCTACCGCGACCTCGACCGCGCGCTCGTCGACAGCATCACCACCACCCGCCTGGCGTTCCGCGACGACATCAACACCGCGCAGCGCGTCCTCGGCTTCACCGGCTCCGGCATCCTCGGACTGACCCTGTTCGCCGGCGCCGCGGTGGGGATCGGACTGATCCCGCGAATCCGGGAGTACCGATGATCGACCGGTTCGAGGCTCGGGTGCGCATCAAGAAGCTGACGACGTCAGCGGTACTGGTCCTGGTGGTGGGTGCGGCCGCCACCGGCTGCGCCCGGTTCCCCGCACCGGAATCGCCGCCACCGGTCGCGTTCGGGACACGTCCGCTACCACCCGGTGCGCAGACCGATGTGCCGCGCGAGCCGGTGCCGAACTCGCAGAACTGCGACGCGACGGTGAGCCTGCGCCCCGGTGCGATACCACCGCCTGCCCGGATGCCGCGGGGCAGCACGATGGCGGAGATCCTGGACAGCGGACGGCTCATCGTCGGACTCGACATCGGCAGCAATCTGTTCAGTTTTCGCGACCCGATCAGCGGCGACATCCAGGGATTCGACGTCGACATCGCGCGCGCGATCTCGCGGGCCATCTTCGGCGACGAAGCCACCATCGAGTTCCGGGTCCTCAGTTCCGCCGACCGCACCCAAGCACTCGCCGACCACTCCGTCGACGTGGTGGTGAAGACGATGAGCATCACGTGTGACCGGCTACAGGATGTGTCGTTCTCAACCCCTTACTACGTTGCCTACCAACGCATTCTGTCGACCCGCAACTCCGGTGTCACCGAACCTCGGCAACTCGTCGGCAAACGCGTGTGCGCCGCCCGGGGCGCCACCTCCATCGGCCGAATACAGGCCATCGTGCCGCGCGTCAGAATGGTCACCACCACCACGTGGGCCGATTGCCTGGTGATGATGCAACAGGGTCAGGCCGACGCGGTCAGCACCGACGACGCCATCCTCGCCGGCCTCGCCGAACAGGACCCGTGGGTGCAACTCGTGGGGCCTAGTCTCGGCGTGGAGTACTACGGTGTCGGAATCCCGAAGGGCCAAGACGACATGGTGCGTTTCGTGAACGGAGTCCTCGAACAGCTCCGCAGCTCAGGACAGTGGCAAGAGATGTACGACCGCTGGTTGTCGATCCTGGGGCCGAGTAACGGACCGCCACAACCGGTGTACAGAGACTGACGGCATGACCGATGAGGAGACGACGGAGAGCATCCGACCGAGCGGCACTGGCCGATCGAGGTGACGTGCTGAGATGACAGGCTGAGATGACAGACGAGGAGTATCGCCCGCAGGCGCCGGCGTCCACAGCGGACGCGGGCGGGGCCGAGGTGGGCACGCAGGCGGTGAGCCGCGATGAGCTCTGCGACGACGAGCCCGCCGACGTGGGTACCCAGGCGGCGTCGGCAGCCGATCTCGACGTCGGCACCCAGCAGGCGTCGGTTGACGATCTCGATGTCGGCACCCAGCAGGCCGCCCTCGGCGATCTCGACGTCGGAACCCAGTACGCCGACGTTGGGAACGCAGATGACCAGGAAGACGGACCCACCGACCGGGTGTCGGGACGGTCCGGACCGACGATCCCGACCGACGTTATCTCCGCCCTCGGCTCAGGTCGGCGACTGGTGCCGCGCAACCGATCGATGGTGCACGATCGTCGTCTGGGCAGTGGACTCGTCGAGTTGCCCAAGATCACCGACATCGAGCCCGCAGATGCGGTGCTGACCCACCCGGTCATCGCGGAGAGCAAACGCACGTGCTGGCGATGTGGAAAACCGGTCGGACGCACCTCCGGTCCCGGTCAGGGCGATCTCACCGGCCAGTGTCCGCACTGCGGGGTGCGGTATTCGTTCGTGCCCGGCCTCGAACAGGGCACACTGGTTGCCGACCAGTACGAGATCGCCGGTGCCATCGCACATGGCGGCCTCGGCTGGATCTATCTGGCCATCGACCGCAACGTCTCCGACCGCCCCGTCGTGCTCAAGGGTCTGCTCAATTCGTCGGACTCCGAGGCGCAGGCGGTGGCTGTCGCCGAACGACAGTTCCTCGCGTCGGTGAACCACCCCGGCATCGTCAAGATCTACAACTTCGTGGAGCACGTCAACGAATTCGGTGACCGTTTCGGCTACATCGTGATGGAGTACATCGGCGGGCAGACCCTCAAACAGATCACTGCCGAGGACGAAGGCGGCACCGGGTTGCTGCCCGTCGAGCACGCGATGGCCTACATGCTGGAGGTACTGCCCGCCGTCGGTTACCTGCACTCCGTCGGCCTGGTCTACAACGACGTCAAACCCGAGAACATCATGGTCGGCAGCGACGAGGTGAAGCTGATCGACCTCGGTGCGGTGTCGGCGATCAACGGGTACGGACACCTGTACGGCACACCGGGTTTCCAGGCCCCCGAGATCGTCCGGACCGGCCCGCAGGTGGCCTCCGACATCTACAGCATCGGTCGCACCCTCGCGGCGCTCACCGTGGACATGCCCAAACGCAACGGCCGCTACCTCGACGGCCTGCCCTCCCCCGAAGACACCCCGGTGTTCCGAGATAATCCGTCGTATTACCTTCTGCTGCAACGAGCTACGGCCGAAGACCCTGCCGACCGGTTCGCCTCCACCGACGAGATGACGACCCAGGTCCTCAATGTGCTGCGCGAGATCGTCGCCGTGCACACGGGCGTGCCGCGCCCATCGTTGTCCACGGTGTTCACCCCGCAACGCTCGACGTTCGGTACCGATCTGATGTTGGCGCCGGTCGACGGTTTCTTCGATCCCGAACAGGCCGCGTTCTACGATCCTGTCGACATCGCCCGGGCGTTGCCGCTGCCGCTGGTCAATCCGGCCGATCCCGCGTCGAGCATGCTCACCTCGGCCGCGTTCTCCGATCCGCGCCAGACCCTGGACTCCATCCATGCGGCCCGCGCCGACGGCTTCTCGTCACTGCTCGGCCGCACCGACAAGCGCAAACACCCGTCCCTGGAGATCGATCTCGCCGAGGTGCGCGCGCATCTGGAACTCGACGACGTCGACACCGCCCTCGCTCTGTTGCGGGATGTCTCGGTGCACCACGGTGATTCGTGGCGCGTGCAATGGTATCTGGCCATCTGCGCGCTGATGAACGACGAGCCAGAGCTGGCCTATGAGCGGTTCAGCGATGTGCTGCAGGCGATGCCCGGCGAGGTGGCACCGAAGTTGGCGGTGGCCGGTACGGCCGAACTCATCGGCCGGTGGCTGTCGGATGAGGGTTTGCCGTCGGAGAGTCACGACGCACGCATAGCCGAACTGTTCGATGTCGCCGCACACCACTATCACGATCTGTGGCTCACCGACCACGGGATCGTGACCGCGGCCTTCGGGCTGGCACGGCTGGCGGTGGCCACCGGTGACGTCGCGTCGGCCATCGCACCGCTGGACGAAGTGCCGCCCACCAGCAGACATTTCAACACCGCACGCGCGACGGCGGTGATCGCACTGGTGCACGGCAGACCCACCGGCGAGATCACCCGCCAGCAGGTCGTCGAAGCCGCGCGACGAGTGGGCGTGATGCCCGAGGGCGAACCCCGCAAGCAGCGTCTGCTGCTCATCGTGCTCGGCACCGCCCTGGGCTGGGTGCACGAGAACCCCGACACCGATCCCACCCTTCAACCGACCACGCTGCTGGGATATCCGTTCACCGAGCAGGGCCTGCGGGCCGGCACCGAACGCAGTCTGCGAGCACTGGCCCGACAGACCCGGTCCAACCGAGATCACCGGTTCATGCTTGTCGACCTCGCGAACTACGTGCGGCCGGACACGCTCTTCTGAACACGCCACCCCTCGCTGATCCAGCAGCCCGAAGCCTGCCCCGCCGATCCAGAAGCCCAGAGCCCCCGCCCCGCTCATCGAGTAGCCCAAAGCCCCCGCCCCGCTCATCGAGTAGCCCAAAGCCCCCGCCCCGCTGATCCAGTAGCCCAAAGCCCCCGCCCCGCTGATCCAGTAGCCCAAAGCCCCCGCCCCGCTCATCGAGTAGCCCGAAGCCCCCGCCTCGCTGATCGAGACATCCCTGAAGGTTTGATGTCAAGCCGCGGCGGGGGTTTGGTCCTTCCATGCGGTGGCGGGGTCGTAGGGGATGCCGCGGGCCAGGCATCCGTGGAGTATGCCGACGAGGCGGTTGGCCAGTTGGCGTAGCGCGGCGTTGTGGTCGACGTCTCGTGCTCTCTGTTTGCGGTAGTAGGTGCGGGCGCCGTCGTCGTGCATGAAGGCTCCGTGGGCTTGGGCCATCAGCGCGTCGACGAGTCGGTCGTTGTGGATGTAACGCGCGGAGACGATCCGCGATTTACCCGACTGTCTCGTGATGGGGCTGGTGCCCGCCGCGTTGCGGCGGGCTTTGCTGTTGGCGAAACGTAGCGGGTCGTCCCCGAACTCGGCGAGCACCCGGGGTCCCACGGTCGGCCCCATGCCGGGCTGGCTGAGGTAGATCTCATGGTGCGGGTGCTGGGAAAAATGGGCATCGACCTCGCCGGCGAGCTCGTCGATCTGCTCGATCACCACACCGAGTACCGCCACCGAGGCACGTACCGAGGCCGCGTAGGCGTCGGTGACCCGATCAGGCTGGCCGAGGTGCTGTCCGCGTAGAATCTGTTGTATCGCAACAGCTTTGGCATCTTTGTTGCGGCGCCCCTTGAGGAGGGGCAGGATCTGGCTTTTGGTCAGCTTCGCTGCCCGCGCCGGGGTCGGAGCCTTGGCCAACAAGCCCAGGATCGGCCGGCTCGTCAATTCCAGATCCACCTCCGAGCACACCAGCAGGATCGCCGGGAAGTACTCGCGCAGCGCCGCACGCAACCGCAGCATGTGGCGTGTACGTTCCCAGATCATCGTCTGATGCGCGCGGGACACCACCTTGACCGCGTCCGCGATCTCGGAGTCTCCACCACTTTCGCGCAACTGGTGGCGACGACTGCGTAGCATCTCGGCCAGCGCATGAGCATCACCCTTATCGCTCTTGGCGCCCGAACTGACCACGATCTCGCGGTAACGGTGGGCCTGTTTGGGATCGACTCCGAACACCCGATACCCCGCAGCTATCAACGCGTTGACCCACGGACCGCGATCGACCTCGATACACACCAGCACCTGGTCAGACTGATCGTCCTCGTCCAAGAAGGTCGCCGCGATCTCACCGAACTTCGCGATCCCGGCGATCCCCTCAGGCAACCGCGCCCGCCGCAACACCTTCCCACCCTCGTCTTGGAACTCGACATCATGGTGGTCTTCGGCCCAATCATCCCCGACGAACAACACTGCCACTGACGGTGCCTCCTCACAGCTACCAAGCCTTCGACTGTTCAACACGGCAGCTAGCCGGAGGACCCTCGCGAACTAATGGCTCAGTGCTCACACCCCGAAACCGCATCGGAGCCGGCACGACATCCCAGCAGCAATCACACCCTCTCGGCCGACCACCAGGGGCACGGTCTCGATCCAGAACTCGCCATCAACGGTTCCGTAGCCACGAGTGCTCACCCAGCAGCAGCCACCAACACCAAGTCTGACCCAAAACTCACGACCAGACCCAGTAGCTCCCATTAGTAGCCCGAGGCGCTAGCCGAGGGCGTATCGAGATCAGACAACGCACCCGCTCGACCCAAAACAACGCCCAGTCAACGACATACGGCGCCCAACAAACGAGATACCGCGCCCACTCGACGGGAAAGGACGCCCACTCAACGCGGGGTGCTGACGACTTCGGCGGACTGTCGGGCGATGGCCAGTTCCTCGTTGGTGGGGACCACGAGCACCGACACGTCGGCATCGTCCGGCGAAATTCGCCGGGCATCTTTGCTGCGCAGGGCATTACGCTCGCGGTCGACGACGATCCCGTAGTTCTCCAGGCCCGCAAGCGCATCGGCGCGCACACTCGCCGCGTTCTCACCGACACCGGCGGTGAACGTGATTGCGTCCACCTTCCCCAACTCGATCATGTACGCGCCGATGTAGCGGCGCAGGCGATGGATGTAGACGTCGTAGGCGCGTCGTGCCGCCTCGTCGCCCTGCGCCATCTTCTCGGTGATGGTCCGGAAGTCGTTTTCGCCGCACAAACCCTTCAGCCCGGACTGCTTGTTGAGCAGCGTGTCGATCTGATCGACCCGGAGCTTCGCGACACGGTGCAGGTGCAGCACGATGCCCGGATCGACGTCACCGCTGCGGGTGCCCATCACCAATCCCTCGAGCGGGGTCATCCCCATCGATGTGTCCATCGGCCGACCACCGGCGATCGCCGACGCCGACGCCCCGTTGCCCAGATGCAGGACGATCTGATTGATCGACTCGAGTGGGCGTTCGAGGAACCCGGCCACCTGCTCCGAGACGTACTCGTGGCTGGTGCCGTGAAATCCGTAACGACGAATGGCGTGCATGCTCGCGACGCCGCGGTCGATGGCGTAGGTCGCGGCAGCGTCGGGCATGTCGTGGAAGAAAGCGGTGTCGAAAACCGCCACCGACGGCACCTCCGGCAACAAAGTCCGAGCTGCCTCGATGCCGATCAGGTTGGCTGGATTGTGCAGCGGCGCAAGGCTGGAGATTCGCGATATCTCCCCGATCACCTCGTTGTCGATCAGGGTCGGGCGGAAGAAGGTGCGTCCCCCGTGCACCACTCGATGGCCCACCGCCTGCAACCCGGCGCTGCGTAGATCCGTACCGTGATCGGTGAAGAACCGCATCGCCCGCTCGATGGCCGCATGGTGGTCGGGCAGCTCCGCCGACACGGTCTCGACGTCGCCGTCTTGTTCATGGGTGATCGAAGACCCGCTATCACCGATCCGTTCGGCGATGCCGTCAGCCACCACCTGCTGGCTATCGGGATGCACCAGTTGGTATTTCAGCGACGACGAACCGGCGTTGAGAACCAGCACCGCACCGGCGGCCACCGCGTTCATGCCGGCCCCTCCGCCACGGTCCCGGGTTCACCCTGGGCCTGGATGGCGGTGATCGCCACCGTGTTCACGATGTCGGAGACGAGCGCACCGCGGGACAGATCGTTGATCGGTTTGTTGAGGCCCTGGAGCACCGGGCCGATGGCGACCGCACCCGCACTGCGTTGTACCGCCTTGTAGGTGTTGTTGCCGGTGTTGAGATCCGGGAAGACGAGGACCGTGGCCTGCCCGGCCACCGGCGACTGCGGCATCTTGGTCGCCGCCACGCTCGGTTCCACCGCGGCGTCGTACTGGATGGGACCTTCCACCAGGACCTCCGGCGCTCGTTCTCGTACGAGATCGGTCGCTACCCGTACCTTGTCGACGTCGGCGCCGGAGCCGGACTCACCGGTGGAATACGAGAGCATCGCGACCTTGGGTTCGATCCCGAACTGCGCGGCCGTCTGCGCCGACGAGATGGCGATGTCGGCGAGTTGTTGATCCGTCGGGTCGGGCACCACCGCGCAGTCGCCGTAGGCGAGCACCTTGTCGGCCAGACACATGAAGAACACGCTGGAGACCGTGTTGACGCCGGGCTTGGTCTTGATGATCTCAAAGGCCGGCCGGATCGTGTGTGCGGTGGTGTGCACCGCCCCGGACACCATACCGTCGGCGATTCCGGTGTGTACCATCATCGTGCCGAAATACGAGACGTCGTGCATCATCTCGGCTGCTCGCTCCACGTCCATCCCGCGGTGCTTGCGAATCTCGGTGTACTGGGCGGCGAAATCATCCAGCAGGTCCGACGATGCGGGATCGATCACGTCCACACCGTCGAGGTCGACACCGAGTTCCTGTGCGCGCGTCTGTATCCGGTCCGGTGGGCCGAGCAGGGTGAGGCGGGCGACGCTACGTCGCACCAGGTGTCCGGCTGCGCGCAGAATCCGGTCCTCCTCACCTTCGGGCAACACGATGTGCTTGGGGTTCGCCCGCGCGCGGGCGATGAGGCCGTACTCGAACATCTGTGGGGTGACCACCGATGGCGCCCGCACGTCGAGCACCTTCAGCAACGCCTCCGGGTCGATGTTGCGTTCCATCAACCCCAGGGCCGCATCTATCTTGCGCACCGAATCTCGACCGAGCCGCCCCCGGGTGTGCGCGGCGGTGCGCGCCGTCTCGTAGGTGCCATGTCCGCACGCGATGATCGGCAGTGTCGGTTTGAGGCCTTTCACGAGCGCCTCGATCATCGGATGCGGCCGCAGACCGCCGTTGAGGATGATTCCCGACAGTCTCGGGAAGCTTTGCGCGGTATTGGCGTTGACGAGCGCCAGCAGGACGTCGGAACGGTCGGCGGGCGTGATCACCACCATCCCGTCGGTCAGCCGCTCCAGGATGTGCTCGACGGTCATGCCACCGGCCATCACGTTGAGGGCCTCCCGGTCGAGCAGGGCCTCGTCGCCGCTGTACATGTGCGCACCGAGCGCGGTTTTGAGTTCACCGATCGTGGGGGCGAACAACACCGGGTTCTCCGGCAGACACCAGGTCGGCACCCCGGTCTTGGCGACCTCACGATTGGTGACGTCGAGCAGCTCCGGTTCGCAACGGTTCACCACGATGGCCGCCGTGGTCGCATGCGCGGCGGAGATCTCGGTGAGCAGCAGCTCGGCCAGACCGTGCATCTCCACGGCGCTGCGCCCAGACGCCTTGACCGCCAAGATGATCGGCGCTGAGAGGTTGGCCGCGATCCGCGCGTTGTAGCTCAGCTCCGACGGGTTTCCGACGTCGGTGTAGTCGGACCCGACGATCAGGACGGTGTCGCAGGACGCTTCGACGGCGTGGAAGCGGGCCACGATCTCCCCGATCGCCGCTTCCGGGTCGTCGTGCACCTGCTCGTAGGTGACGCCGATGCGGTCTTCGTAGGGCAGATCCACCGAGTCCCGATCCATCAGCAGATCGAGGATGTAGTCTCGTTCGCCGCCGCTGGCCCGGGAGATGGGACGGAACACACCGACCCGCCCGCCACGCGCCGACAACAGCGCCAGCAACCCGAGCGCGATGGTCGACTTGCCGGTGTCCCCTTCGGCCGAGGCGAGGTAGATGCTGCGCGACTCGACGGTGTCTGCACCCATGGACTCAGCCTATCGACGATCCGGCGACCACAGGGAGTGCTCGCTGGTGAATTCCAGTTGGATCGATCACGCACGAGGTCGGCATTCGCAGGTCAGAGCAGGATGCCGGGGTTGCAGACGCCGTCGGGGTCCAAAGTGCGTTTGACCGCGCGCAGCGCCTCGACCGCGAGTGTGCCGATCTCGTCGTGATAGGTGTCGCGGTGGTCGCGGCCGACACCGTGATGATGGGTGATGCTGGCGCCGGATGCGCGGATCGCGGTGTTGGCAGCCGCTTTCGCCGCCGCCCATTGCTCGATCGGGTTCGCCGTCTGCGGGCAGACGACGGTGAAGTAGAGCGAGGCGCCGGCCGCATACACATGGCTGATGTGACACATCACCAGCGGCTCGGTTCCCAGGTCGGCGAGGGTGGTGGTCACCGCATCGGTGACCGCGGCTTTGACCTCCGCCAACCGGGACCAGTAGGTGACGGTCTCCAGGGTCTCCACCAGCACGCCGGCGTCGAGCAGCGGGTCACGCAGATACGGTGCGCGGAACCGACCGGCCCGCCACGCCTGCCCCGGCTCTGTTCCGGCGTAGGTGCCACCGGCCTGACCCAACACCTCGGCGGTCGCGTCACGGCGGCCGTCCACCTCCGCCACCGCTCCCTCATAGCCGACGACCGCCAGACATCCGCCGGTGGCGCCGCCGAGGTCGTCGGGGTCGGCGAGGTTGATGGCGGTCTCCACCTCGTCGGACAGCCGCAGCACGGTGGGCATCGGCCCGTCCTGGGCGAGTGCCCGCAGAGCGGCTGCGCCGGCGTCGAAGTCGGCGAAGCGCCAGCCCTCGAAAACCCGACGGGTGGGTGTCGGGTGGATGCGGACGGTGACCTCGGTGATGATCCCGAACGCCCCTTCCGATCCGAGGACGAGGTGGCGCAGGTCCGGGCCGGCCGCCGACCGGGGTGCCGTGCCGAACTCGACGGTGCCACGCGGGGTGGCGAGCACCAGATGCTCCACCATCTCGTCGAAGCGACCGTAGCCGGCCGACGACTGACCGGCCGATCGGGTGGCCGCGTACCCGCCGATGCCGGCGCCCGCGTAGGACTGCGGGAAATGCCCGAGGGTGAACCCGTTGGCGCGCAGCAATTCTTCGGCGCGCACGCCACGCAGGCCGGCCTGCAGTGTCGCGGTGCGGGAGATCTCGTCGACCTCCACGAGCTGGTCGAGCCGGTGCAGGTCCACCGACACGACCCCGGCGAACCCGGCACGCTGCGGCGTGAGACCGCCCACCACCGAGGTGCCCCCGGTGAACGGCACCACCGCGACCCGGTGGTGGGCGCACAACTCGAGCAGCCGCACCACGTCGTCGTGGTTTGCGGGTGCGACGACCAGATCGGGGGCGTCGCTGCCGTCACCGCCGCGCAGCGTGAGCAGATCGGTTGTCGAGTATCCACGGGTGTGATCGATGCGATCACGGTGGTCTGCGCTGACATTCGACGCTCCGAGCAGTTTCACCAGCGCGGTGCGGACCGCCTCGGGCACCACGGGTTCGGCGAGCACGACCGCGTCGGGGTCGACACCGGTATCGGCGACCGCATCGGCACCGGCGAGCGCGGCGGCCGCGGCCGGAAGGTCGGCCGGGGTCGTCGGATCACCCCACCGGGGGCGGTGCATCGTCACGGCCCGCAGCGCGGTCTCGTCGTCGGATGTGTTCGACAAGCTCGGTTCGTCGGACATCGGCCCACCTCCTCGTGCGTTACACATTCAGCGTAACTGTCACTCAGGTGGCGGCGTCGGTCACCTCACGATGGCGCGCACCACCAGGTCGGCGACGTCATCGTCGGAGAGCGCACTGTCCGGGATGAGCATCAACGAGTAGATCGTGCGGACCAGGAACTCGGCGGCCCCGCGCGGGTCGGGCCGGAGTTGCGCGGCGATCTCGGGCTGCAGATCGGGCAGGGTCTGCTCCACGATCTGGTGGATCAGTGTCGGGCCCGCCGCAGCTTCGGTGGCCACGAGCGCCCGCACCACCTCTTCGGGTTCGTTGCGCAGCACGTACTGCAGGGCCTCGTGTTCACGGATGTAGGGCAGCACGTTGCGCACCTGCGCACGCACCTTGCCGGCCGCGTCGGGCTCGGCGTCGGCCCACTCGCGCAGTTTGACCCGCAAGGTCACGACCTCACGCTCGACGATCGCGGCGATCAGCGCATCCTTGCCACCGAACATCCGGTACGCCGTCGCCCGCGCGACCCCGGCCTGCCGCGCGACCGAGGTCAGGCTCAGCGCCTTCGCCCCGAACCGCGACACCAGCGCCACGCCGACGTCCACCATGCGGTCCCGTTCCATGGGCAATCACGGTATCGGACGAATCGCGCGATCCGCGGCCACCGCGACCGGTACCGTCAAGCGCCCCCCGAGGCCGGTTACGCTCGAGCGCCCGTCACACCGAGAGCTTGCGCAGCCGGGGTGCCAGGTCCTTTTCGAAGTTCTCCAGGAAACGACGCTGGTCGTGCCCGGGCGCGTGGAACACGAGGTGATTGAGCCCCGAGTCGGTGTAGAACTTGACCTTTTCCACCGCCTCGTCCGGGTCGGACGCCACGATCCACCGCTTGGCGACCTGCTCGATGGGCAACTCGTCGGCCAACCGCTCCATCTCCGTCGAGCTGTTCACGCTGTGCTTCTGCTCGGCGGTCAACGACAGTGGCGCCCAGAACCGGGTGTTCTCCAGCGCCAATTCCGGGTCCGGATCGTAGGAGATCTTGATCTCGATCATCCGGTCGATCTGCTCGAAATCGCGTGCGGCCTTCTCCGCGCCTTCCTTGACCGCCGGGATCAGCTTCTCCTGATACAGCTCGGCACCCTTGCCCGACGTGCAGATGAACCCGTCACCTGCCCGACCGGCATAGCGGGCGACCACCGGGCCACCGGCGGCCACGTACACCGGGATCGGCTGCTCGGGCACGTCGTACATGTAGGCGCCCTGCGTCTTGTAGTACTCACCGTCGAAGTTCACCTCCTCGCCAGTCCACAACTCACGCATCAGCCTGATCGACTCACGCAGCCGGGCGAAACGCTCCTTGAACTCCGGCCACTCACCCTGAAATCCGGTCGCGTACTCGTTGAGCGCTTCACCGGTACCCACACCGAGCATGATCCGACCCGGATACATGCAGCCCATCGACGCGAACGCCTGCGCGATCACCGCCGGGTTGTAGCGGAACGTCGGCGTCATCACCGACGTCCCGATCTGCACCCGCTTGGTGCGCTCGCCGACCGCGGCCATCCACGCCAACGAGAACGGGGCATGACCACCGTTGTGCCGCCACGGCTGAAAGTGATCGCTTACCGTCACCGAATCGAGCCCGTGCTCCTCGGCCAACACGGCGATCTCCACGAGTTCCCGCGGATCGAACTGCTCCGCCGACGCCTTGAGACCGAGTTTGAGTTCTGCTGCCACGCTGTTACCTCGTTTTCGTCCATCACGTATTCGTTCGTCCCCGATCGATCACTCCGTATCCAACCTACTCAGGCTCAGCGCACGCGGTTCGTCCCCCGGGTACCGCTTCCTCCGGCGGTGGCAGAAGGACAACGAACAGGTGTCGGCGGACGCACCGTTTGCGCCGGTGGACCTCAAGTTGACTTGAGGTTCTACCGTGGTGGCATGAGCATGCAGTCGGTCGCATGGGACACCATGTACAAGACGATGAACGCGCCGCAGGGCCGCACGCTGCGCGGTGAACGGCGAGCCACGATGCGTCGGATCGGCGGCTTCGCGAAACCACATCGTCGGCGCATCGTGCTGTTCCTCGGGTTGTCGGTGTTCACCGCCTTGCTGACGGTGGCGACGCCGCTATTGGCCGGGCGAGTGGTCAATATGATCACCGGTGGTGGCAGCGGCAGTGCCATCGCCGGACTGGCGCTGCTGATCGCGGGTATCGCGCTCGTCGAGGCCGGCGCGGGGATCGCGCTGCGGTGGTTGTCGGCCAACATCGGTGAGGGACTCATCCTGGACCTGCGCCGTGCGGTGTTCGACCACGTGCAGAAGATGCCGGTCGCCTTCTTCACCCGCACGCGGACCGGCGCCCTGGTCAGCCGACTCAACAACGACGTCATCGGCGCACAGCGCGCATTCAGCGACACGCTGTCGGGGGTGGTGTCGAACGCGGTGACGCTGGTGCTCACGCTGGGCGTGATGATCGCGATCAGCTGGCAGATCACTCTGCTCGCGCTGGTCCTGTTGCCCATCTTCGTGGTGCCGGCGCGGCGCATGGGCAAACGGATGGCGGCACTGTCGCGCGAGGCTGCCGAGCACAACGCGCGCATGTCGACGCAGATGACCGAGCGGTTCTCGGCTCCGGGTGCGACGTTGGTCAAGTTGTTCGGGCGCCCGGAGGTGGAGTCGGCGGAGTTCGCCGATCGCGCCGACCGGGTGCGCGACATCGGCGTGCGGCGCGCGATGCTGCAGAACTATTTCATGACGGCGCTGACGTTGGTGTCCGCGCTCGCCCTCGCTCTGGTCTACGGGCTGGGCGGTTGGCTGGCGGTCGGCGGACACCTGTCGGCGGGCGCCGTGGTGTCGCTGGCGCTGCTGCTGACCCGGATGTATGCACCGCTCACCGCGCTGGCGAACGCGCGAGTGGAAATCATGAGCGCGTTGGTCAGTTTCGAGCGTGTCTTCGAGGTGCTGGACCTGACGCCGCTGATCGCCGACGCACCCGATGCGCGTGCGGTGCCGGCGGGCCCGGTGTCGGTGCGCTTCGACGACGTGTCCTTCGCCTACCCGTCGGCCGACAAGGTGTCGCTGGCGTCGCTGGAAGAGGTTGCGCAACTGGACAACCGCGGCGGATCGACGGTGCTGCACAACATCGACCTCGAGGTGCCGGAGGGCACCATGACCGCGCTGGTGGGCAGTTCGGGCGCCGGCAAGTCGACCATCGCCAATCTCGCGACCCGGCTCTACGACGTCGATTCCGGCTCGATCACTCTCAACGGGGTCGATCTGCGCGATCTGCGCAGCGCCTCGGTACACCGCACCGTCGGATTGGTGACGCAGGACGGTCACCTGTTCCACGACACGGTTCGAGCCAACCTGGCCTTGGCGAATCCGGCCGTGTCCGAATCGCAGATCTGGGACGCATTGCGTCGCGCGCGACTCGACGAACTCGTGTCGGCACTGCCCGACGGCCTCGACACCGTCGTCGGCGAGCGGGGTTACCGACTGTCTGGCGGCGAACGGCAGCGGCTGACCATCGCGCGGCTGCTGTTGGCCCAACCGTCGCTGGTGATCCTCGATGAGGCCACCGCGCATCTGGACTCGACGTCGGAGGCGGCGGTGCAGGAGGCGCTGGCCGAAGCCCTGGTCGGTCGGACATCGATCGTGATCGCCCACCGACTCTCGACGATCCGGGCCGCCGACGAGATCGCGGTCCTCGAGGGCGGACACATCATCGAACGTGGCGATCACGCGTCCCTGCTGGCCCGCAACGGCCGTTACGCCGAGCTGTACCGCACCCAGTTCGCCGACGACACCGGCGGCGATGAGCACGAACTGACCGCCTGAGCCTGCCGAGAGAACCCCACATCTCGCCGAGAGCATCCGGCCGGACGCACGCCGGTCACTGCTCCGGAGTCGCCGCCCAACTGTGAAAAGCAAGGTCGCGCACCACGATCACCGGACCGTCGGGCCGGTCGGCGCGGTAGTGGGAGTACTTCGCGGCGAGGCGGTCGATCGCACGTGTGCCGAGTTCACTTTCGGCGTCGACCACCTCCGCGCGGCCGTCGACGCGAACCCACCAGAGCGCGGACCACTCCTCGGTGTAGTGGTCGGCGAGCAGCGACACGGCCGGGTTCGCCACGATATTGGCAAGTCGACGTAGCCGCTGGGTCCGTTTGGGCTTGTGATCGACGCACGACACCACGATGTCGTCGAACAGCGCGAAGACCACCGGAACGAGGTGTGGCCGGACGTCGGCGCCCACTGTGGCCAGGCGCGCCACTCGAGCCGATGCGAACCGGTCTCGCGCGGACATCACCGGGAGTTGCCCGCCGACGACGCTCGCGGCACGAGCGCGGGTTCTGTCGGTGACATTTCGGGTTCTGTCGGCGACGCAAGGGTCATTCGGTCGGGGTGTCGCCGGGGCGGGTGTCGTCGGTGCGCGGCTGCCGGCTCGGCGGGCGCGGCCGCCGGAACTGCAACACGATCAGTCCGATGTTGACCACCACGATGGCGATTCCCAGACCCACCCAGACCCATCGCCCTTCCTGCCACCAATTGACCGTCAACAAGGCCACGCAGACCAGCAAGATCGCCGACCCGACGATGGTCATCCCGCGGGAAAAGGTCTGCGCTCCGCGTGCGAAGTCGTTGTTGATCATCGAAAAATGCTCATCTCAGGTGTTGACTACGATCACCACCGCGATCGCGACGGCCACCACCACTATCCCAACGATCAGGAACGTGACATGCGAGGGGCCGGGCATCTCGCCACCGTCACGCAGGGCGTTCATCGTGCGTCGCCACCGCCACGCACCGAGCAGGGCGATGGCACAACCCAATCCAACCATCACCAGCCCCAGCGCAGTCTCCAGCACGGGATGTTCGATGTCGGCGGCGACATAGACCACGGCAACCCCTGCCGCCATGAACCCCAACGCGGTGCGCACCCAGGCGAGCACCGTGCGTTCGGCGGCCAGCGTGAAACGCGCATCGATGGCGCCGGGCACCGTCGGGGCGCTCGCGCCGGTGGTCTTCGGGGCGGTCTGAGACTCAGCCGGCCCGTTGGCCCTCTCGGTGCTCAGTGTCCTTGGCCTTTCGGATGGCGTCGGCGGCAAACGCCGCGATCACGTCGATGGCGTGCATGCTCTCCGGGTGCCGGGTGGAAAGCACCGGGAACGCGTGCACCTGCCAAGCGTAGCTGTGGGCCACGGTGTCGACACCCGCATCATCGAGCGTCTCGACGAGCTCGATGACGTCGGCTTCGAGCATCTCCCCCTCGGCGGTGACCATCACCGTCGGCGGGAACGCCGCATCGGCGAGGTCGGTGATGCGGCGCACCCCGTTGAAGACCACCGGACCACGCGCGAACAGCGGTGCGAGCTCGGCCATCTTGCTGCGCGGGATGTAGGCGTCGGAGCGGCTGGACCGATCCGGGTGGGTGCCGACGTCGAGGTCGAGCAACGGCGAAATCCCCACGAAGGCGGTGGGCATCGGCAGTCCCTCGTCGATGGCGGCCTCGATCACCTTGCCGGCCAGGAAGCCGCCCGCGGAGTCACCCGCGACGATGACGCGCCGGTAGCCCCGTTCCGACACCAGTTCTCGGTAGGCGCCGACGGCGTCGGCCACCGAGGTACCGACCCCGGCCGCGGGCAGCTGGCGATACTCCACCGAGAACACCGGCAGCTCGCAGGATCGCGACAGCCGACTCGCGATCGAGCGGTGCGAGCCCAGTCCGCAGACCACGAACGCGCCGCCGTGCAGATAGAGGATGGCTGTCTCCGCATCGCGCCGCGATGGTCCCGCGGGCAGGATGAGTTCGACCGGACGACCCGCCAGCGTCATCCGCTCACGCACCACGCCGGCCGGGCGCGGCCCGACCGCGAGCGCCCGGTCTATCAGGAACAGACCCGCCATCCCCGGCCTGTTCAGCGGCCACAGCGAGAGTGTGGGGCGCAGCAGACCGCGGCTGCCGACCCACATGGCATAGGACAGCAGACTCGGGGCGCGGTGATGCACGATCGGCATGGCTCACATCCTCGTCGTCTGGCGATCGGCGGTACGCATTGCCGACGCAGCACGTCCGTTGCTCACATGCTGAGATGGCGTCAGTGCGAAAACTACACGGATCGGGCGTTCCGATCTCGGTTTCGTAGACCGTTTACCACACCATCGATGGGCGCAAACGTCGCGGTGCGTGCGCCACGCCCCGTTCACCTGCGTCACAGACACTGCTGGGAGCTCTCGGTTATATTCTCCGTTCCATGCCGAATCGATGGTGGTGATACGTGGTCATTCCGGCCCAGTTCCTGTTGTCGTCGCAGGCCAGCGCACCGCGAACCCTGTGCGACGTCCTCGATGACACCGCTCGGTCGTACCCGGATTCACCGGCCATCGACGATGGTGACCTGACTCTCACCTACTCCGAGTTGCTCGCTTTGGTACGCCGCGGCGCCGAGAACCTCGGTGACGCGGGAGTCGGCCGCGGCGGGCGTGTCGGCATCCGGATGCCCTCGGGCAGCCGCGATCTGTACGTGGCGATCTTGTCCACGCTCTACGCCGGGGCCGCCTACGTTCCGGTCGACGCCGACGACCCCGCCGAACGTGCGGAGCTCGTCTTCGGTGAGGCGGGCGTGGACGCCATCATCGACGCCGAGGGTGTGCACCCGACCGAAGGACGCACGCCGGTCCCGGCGCAGCGCCCGACGGTCGATGACGACGCGTGGATCATCTTCACCTCGGGTTCCACCGGTACCCCGAAGGGTGTGGCCGTCACCCACCGCAATGCGGCCGCGTTCGTCGACGCCGAGGCCCGCATGTTCCTCGTCGACGACCCGCTGGGGCCCGAGGACCGGGTACTGGCTGGACTGTCGGTGGCCTTCGACGCCTCCTGCGAGGAGATGTGGCTGGCCTGGCGTTACGGGGCCTGTCTGGTGCCTGCACCCCGATCGCTGGTGCGCAGCGGCATGGATCTCGGACCATGGTTGGTGCAGCGCGACGTCACGGTGGTGTCGACGGTGCCCACACTGGCATCGCTGTGGCCGCCGGAAGCGCTCGAGGCCGTGCGGCTGCTGATCTTCGGCGGCGAGGCCTGCCCGCCGGAACTGGCCGAGCGGCTGGCCGTCGAGGGCCGCGAGGTGTGGAACACCTACGGTCCCACCGAGGCCACCGTGGTGGCGTGCGCGGCACCGCTCGATGGCCGCGGCCCGGTGCGTATCGGATTGCCACTGCCGGGTTGGGATCTGGCCGTGGTGGGAGCCGATGGCCAGCCGGTGGGCGAGGGCGAGGTCGGTGAACTCGTCATCGGTGGCGTCGGCCTGGCACGTTATCTGGACCCGGCCAAGGACGCCGCGAAGTACGCACCGATGCCGACCCTGGGTTGGGAACGGGCCTATCGCAGCGGCGACCTCGTGCGGCTCGATCCGGCCGGTCTGCTGTTCCAGGGTCGCGCCGACGACCAGGTGAAGGTCGGTGGGCGGCGCATCGAGCTCGGCGAGATCGACAATGCGCTCCAACAGCTTCCGGGCGTCAGTGGCGCGGCCGCGGCGGTCCGCAAGTCGGCCGCCGGCAACAGTCTGTTGGTGGGCTATCTGGTGTCGCCGCACCCCGACTTCGACGTCGCCGCCGCACATCGACTGCTCACCGAACAGCTGCCGGCGCCCATGGTTCCTCGGCTGGCGCTGGTGGATGAACTCCCGACACGAACGTCGGGCAAGGTGGACCGCAATGCGCTGCCCTGGCCGCTCCCGGGGAGCTCTGGTGCGACAAAAAAAGACGATGACGGTGACGATCTCACCGACACCGAGGCCTGGATGGCCCAACGATGGACCGACGTCCTCGGCGTCACCGTCGACGACGCGAAGGCCGACTTCTTCGCCGAAGGTGGCGGCTCCCTGGCCGCCGCGCAGCTGGTAACCGCACTGCGGGAACGCTATCCCGATATCACCGTCGCCGACCTCTACGACCATCCTCGTCTGGGTTCGCTGGCCGAACTGCTCGACGGTCGCACCCCGGTGACGGTCGTGCAGGAACGTGACATCACGCCGACCCCGCGCAGCACCGGCTGGGCACAGATCCTGCTGTCGGTGCCGCTCACCACCCTCACCGGTCTGCAGTGGGCGACCTGGCTGGGCGTGGTCAACAACATCGCGGTGGAGGTGGTGGCGCGCGCCGACCGGGATGTGCCGTGGCTGGTTCCGGTGAACTGGTGGGTACTGCTCGTGGCGTTCCTGCTGTTCATCACCCCACCCGGCCGGATGGTGATCGCCGCGGCCGGCGCGCGTCTGCTCCTGGCCGGGGTGACTCCCGGCAGCTACCCGCGCGGCGGAAGCACCCATCTGCGGTTGTGGGTGGCCGAACGCCTGCTCGACGCAAGCGGTGCGGCCAACCTGTCCGGTGCACCGTGGATGATCTATCTGGCCCGCGCCCTCGGCGCCACCGTCGGCCGGGGCGTCGACCTGCACACCATTCCGCCGGTGACCGGCTTCCTCACCATCGGCGAGGGTGCGTCGGTGGAACCCGAGGTGGACATCGCCGGATGGTGGATCGACGGCGACACCGTCCACATCGGTGAGATCGTCATCAAACGCGGCGCCTCCATCGGGGCACGATCGACGTTGCTTCCGGGCGCAGTGATCGGACGCGACGCCGAGGTTGCTGCCGGGTCGGCAGTTCGTGGTCGGGTCAAGGCACGCCAGCACTGGGCGGGCTCACCGGCGGTGAAGGTCGGCAAGGCCGATCACCCGTGGCCCGAACACCGACCACCGCGCGGTTCGATGTGGGTGCCGATCTTCGGACTGTCGTCGATGGTGCTGGCCGCGATCCCGCTGATCGCGCTGGCCGCCGGACTCGCGGTGATGGGCTCGTGGGCCATCCATGCCGATCGGCTACGCAGCGTCGCCCTGCGCTGCCTGGCCCTGCTGCCGGCCGCCACCGTGACCAGCCTGCTCGTGTTCGCGTTGATCACCGCGATCTTGGTGCGGCTGCTGTCGATTGGGCTCACCAAGGGCTATCACCCGGTGCGATCACGCGTCGGCTGGCAGGTGTGGATGACCGAACGCTTGATGGACGCGTCTCGCACCTACCTGTTCCCGCTGTACGCGAGCCTGTTGACGCCGTGGTGGTTCCGGTTACTCGGGGTCAAGGTGGGTGCGGGCACCGAGATCTCCACCGCGCTGGTGTTGCCGAAGTTCACCACGGTCGGCGACGGAGCGTTTCTCGCCGACGACACGATGGTGGCGTCCTACGAACTCGGCGGCGGATGGCTGCACATCGACGAGGCCAAGATCGGCAAGCGGTCGTTCCTGGGCAACTCCGGGATGACCGGACCGGGACGTAAGGTGCCGAAGAACGGCTTGGTCGCGGTGTTGTCGGCGACGCCGGATCGCGCCAAGTCGGGGTCGAGCTGGCTGGGCAGTCCCCCCGTCCGATTGCGGCGCACCACCGCCGAGACCGACACGTCACGCACGTTCGATCCCCCGGTGCGTTTGAAGGTGGCCCGCGCCGTGGTGGAGACCCTGCGCATCATCCCGGTGATGGTGTCGTTCGGACTCGGCCTGTTCATGCTGTTGGGGCTGCAGTACATCGGTCAGCATGTGTCCTGGTGGGCGGCGGACCTGCTCAGCGGTGTGCTCCTGTTGGTGGCCGGCGCGGCCGCATGCTGCATCGCGGCGGCGGCGAAATGGTTGGTGGTGGGTCGGATCCGGGTGTCGGAGCATCCGCTGTGGAGTTCGTTCGTGTGGCGCAACGAGTTGTCTGACGCGTTCGTGGAGACCGTCGCCGCCCCGTGGTTCGCCAATGCGGCCACCGGCACACCGATCCTGAACCTCTGGCTACGCATGCTGGGTGCCCGGATCGGCCGCGGTGTGTGGTGCGAGACCTATTGGCTGCCGGAGGCCGATCTGGTGACCCTCGGCGACGGCGCCACGGTCCAGCGCGGGTGTGTGGTGCAGACGCATCTGTTCCACGACCGGGTGATGGCAATCGATCGGGTCACCCTGGAGGCCGGTTCCACGCTGGGTCCGCACTGTGTGGCGCTGCCCGCGTCAGGCCTGGGCGAGAGCGCGACCGTCGGGCCCGCGTCGTTGGTGATGCGCGGCGACGTCGTCCCCGCTCACACCCGCTGGCAGGGCAACCCCATCGCCCCGTGGCGGAAGTGACCGCGCCCCACCGATGATCGAGTAGCCCGCGAGCCGCCAGGCGAGCGAGCGTATCGAGATCCTCGGATCGAGTAGCCCGCGAGCCGCCAGGCGAGCGAGCGTATCGAGATCGTCGTCACCGGATCTCGATACGCCTCGCCTAGCGGCTCGGCTACTCGATCGGCGGATAAAGCCGCGCGCGGAACCGCCTACGGATGACACCGCGTACGGAACCGCCGACCGCTGGACCGGTGTGTCGACCCCGCCGACGGATGAAGCCGCGTGCCGACCCGCCGACGGATGACACCGCGTGCGGAACCGCCGACGGATGACACCGCGCGCCGACCCGCCGACGGCTGGTGCGTCAGTCGACGACTGCGCCGCGACGCCGGCGGCGGAAGACGTAGTGGTCGGCGGCGGCGGAGCCGGCCTGGGCGAAGCCGACCGCGAGCAGACCACCGATCAGCGCCAGCGGGAGCTCGTAGCCGCCGTCGGCGGCCCAGAAGCCCGCGTCCCAATGGGCGTAGGCGATGGCGCCGATCATGTCGGCGATCAGCAGGATCGCGACGATGGGCAGGAACAGGCCGAGAATCAGCAGGATGCCGCCGACGAACTCCACCCACGTGGCGTACTGCGCCGCGAGATTCGGCGCGGGTATCCCCATCGAATCGAAAGCGCGCTTGGTGGCGTCGATTCCGTTGGTGTGCAGCTTCTGCCAGCCGTGCATGATGAAGATGTAGCCAAGAATCAGTCGTGCCAAGAAAAACGTCACACTGCGAATGCCGAACATTGCTCTCCCTTGTCGTCCCGACCATCACAACCGGACTACGGTCCGCTTGATCTACACTTTCTCACGCCATCGCCGTCGCATGCACACGGCACCCGACAGGTAACCTGAGTCTCCGCAACACCACGCGACATCAAGGCGAATACCCCGTTCGCGTGCCGTGACACATTGCGCCGCGTTCGAACACAGATCGGAGAGTCAGTGCCGGGAAAGTCGGCGAAGGGTCCACGAGAACCGCTGCTGGGCGCCCCGCTGGATGCACTCGACCCATACCTGCCCGACAACGGCAACCTCGGCTACCGCATCTCGCGCTACGACCTCGACCTCGAGTACAAGGTGTCACCCAACCGACTATCCGGGGTGGCGACGCTGACTGCAACGTCCTTTGTCGCGCTGCGGAAGTTCACACTCGATCTCGCCTCGTCGCTGTCGGTGTCGCGCGTGACGGTCAACGACAAGCGGGCCCGTTACAGTCACCGCAGCCGCAAGCTGTCGATCACCCCGGATGCCCCGGTACCGCCGGGCGGGGCGATGACCATAGTCATCCGCTACGCCGGCACCCCCCGCCCTATCCGCGGTGCGTGGGGTGAGGTCGGTTGGGAGGAGCTCTCCGAGGGCGCTCTGTGCGCCAACCAGCCCAACGGCGCGGCATCGTGGTTCCCCTGCGACGACCACCCGAGCGCCAAGGCGCCCTACCGGATATCCATCACCACCGACAGCCCCTACTACGCGCTCGCCAACGGGGTGCTGGAATCCAAACGGTCCCGGGCCGCACAGACCACTTGGGTGTACCAGCAGGTCGAGCCGATGCCCACCTACCTCGCGTCGATCCAGATCGGTCCGTACGTCAAGAAGACGTTGGCCAGCAAGCCGATCCCCGTCGACGCCGTGCTGCCGGGACGGCTGGTGTCCAACCTCGACGTCGATTTCGGGCGCCAGGTCGAGATGATCGACACCTTCGTCGAGATGTTCGGGCCCTACCCTTTCCCCCGCTACACCGTGGTGATCACCGACGACGACCTCGACATCCCGATCGAGGCGCAGAGCTTCTCCACCTTCGGCGCCAATCACTGCGACGGCTCCCAACGCGCCGAACGGCTCGTCGCCCATGAGCTGGCCCACCAGTGGTTCGGCAACTCCGTCACACTGTCACGCTGGCGCGACATCTGGCTGCACGAGGGATTCGCCTGCTACGCGGAGTGGCTGTGGAGTCAGCGTTCAGGCGGCAAGAGCGCCACCGAATGGGCACACCACTACTACGACAAACTCGCAGCGAACCCCGTGCGCGCCACCCTCGCCGATCCCGGACCGCGCCGGATGTTCGACGACTGGGTCTACAAACGTGGTGCACTCACCTTGCACGCCCTGCGTCTGACCATCGGCGACGGCAACTTCTTCGCCCTGCTCAAACGGTGGACGGACAAATATCGGTACGGTTCGGCGACCACCGAGGACTTCATCGCGCTGGCCGCCAACTACTCGACCATGTCGCTGACCCACCTGTGGGACGAGTGGCTCTTCACCGCGGCGTTGCCGGACTTCCCCGGTCCGTCCTGAGCATGATCGACGAGCTCGGCCGATGACCGGCGAGACGGCCGCGACGCGGCGCACCTCCGGCGCCATCGGCCGGGTCACCGTGGCCACGCTGATCGCGGCCGCGTCCGGTTACGTGGTGCTGCTGTTGGCGGCCCGTCAGCTCGGCGCAGCGGGCTACGGCGTGTTCGCGGTGTTCTGGGCCGCCTACGGGATGGTCACCGGCGCCCAGAACGGGCAGTTGCAGGAGACCACCCGCGCCATCCGGGCCGGTATCGACGGCGCCACCGCACCGGGTCGTCGGCCGTGGCTGATCAACGGCGCCATCGGAGTGACGATCGGCCTGCTGGTCGCAGTGACGTCTCCGCTGTGGAGTGGGCTGGTCTTCGGCGAACAGCGCGGGCTGTCGGTGCTGCTGCTGGCCATCGGCGTCGCATCGTTCGGGGTGTACGCCCACCTCGCGGGCGCATTGTCGGGGGCGGTGTCCTGGGGTGCGTTCGCGATGCTGCTGTCGGTGGACGCGGTGATCCGTCTTGTCGGCGCCGTGCTCACGGTGGTGTTCGATGGCGACGTGACCGCGTTTCTGGTGATCACGGTGATCGGCTCGGTGGCCTGGATGGTGCTGTTGGCGACGTCGCCGGCCGCCCGCGCGGCAGTCGGTCTGCCCGCCGACGTCACCGCGCGCCGATTCACCGGCAACACGCTGACCGCGATGGCGGCCGCCGCGGCCAGCGCGGTGCTGGTGATGGGTTTCCCGGTGCTCATCACCGCGACCGGCGCCGACGCCGACCCCGCTGCGGTGGGCGCGGTAGTGCTCGCCGTGACGCTGACCCGTGCGCCGCTGTTGGTGCCGCTGAACAGCTTTCAAGGGGTGTTGATCACGCGTTTCGTCGACGCCGGTCGACGGTTGGGGGCGGCGTTGCGAGCCCCGTTCGTCGCCGTCGCCGCGATCGGCGTGGTGGGGTCGGGGGCCGCGTGGCTGATCGGACCCTGGCTGCTCACGGCGGTATTCGGCGCGGATTTTCGGCTCAGCGGCGCCGCGCTGGCCGCGTTCACCCTGGGTGCGACGACACTGGCGTTGCTGACCGTGACGGGGGCGGCCACGATCGCCGTCGGCGCACACCGCTGGTATGCGGCCGGCTGGTGGGTGGCGACGCTCGCCTCGATCGGGTTGTTGCTGCTACCGACCGACGTGACGGTCCGCGTGGCGATCGCGTTGCTCGGCGGCCCGGTGGTGGGGATGGCGGTTCACGGTGTGGTGTTGGCCGGGCGCAGTCGGCCCGCGGTGGCCAGCACACGCGATTGAGCGTGGTTGAGCCGCGACGTCGCGTGCAGGCGGGCGGCACGCGCGGCACGCGGCCAGCCTCGCTGCGCGCACCGGCGGGCTTCCTCGGCGAAGAAGGCGTTCTCCTCGGCGAACCGTCGTCCGTCGACGGCCTGCACCGAACTCACCGACGCCTCATGCCGGCGATATCGGAACGCCACGCGCGCATCGTGCACGAGCGAGCCGCCGCCGGCCGCCAGGTCGACGAGCAGGGCAAGGTCGAGCACGATGTCCAGCCCCGGCCGAAACCCGACCTCGCGGACCGGATCGGTACGCCACAGCAGCGACGGAAAATAGGTCCAGTTGCCGTGGTAGAGGCTGGTTGCCATGGCTTCCCCGCGCAGCACGGCCGGCCGCCCGGGCTGCGCGCGCGGCGTCAACAGGGTCTTGATCCGGTCTCCGAGTGGGCGCACCACACGACCGTCGTCGTCGATGACCTCCACCCCCGGGGCGATGACCGTCGCCTGCGGATGGTCGCGGGCCAACGAGCGCACGCCCGCCACGTAGTCGGGCAGCATCACGTCGTCGCAGCCCATCACCACGAAGTACTCGGCCTCCACCAGTTCCACGCATCGCCGGAAGTTTCCGTTGACACCCAGATTGGTCTCGTTGCGCAGGTAGTGGATGCGCGGATCGGCCACAGACGCCAGCCACGCGGCGGGCTCCGGGTCGGGATAGCAGTCGTCGATGACGACGAGCCGCAGGTCTCCGTCACTCTGGTCGAGCACGCTGGTGACCGCCTGCCGGAACTGGGCGACGTCGCCGTAGAACGGCATCATCACGTCGATCGGCACCCGACCAGGGTAGGTCATGGCGACAGTCCGCTCGGCTAGGGTTACCCGCATGACCTCCGGCGCCACCAGCAACGATGACGTGTGGCTGGTGATACCCGTTTTCAACGAGGCGCAGGTGATCCGGGATGTCGCGGCGAATGCAGCGAAGACCTTTCCCAACATCGTCTGCGTCGACGACGGCAGCCGCGACGATTCCGCCGCGCAGATCCGAGCGGCGGGAGTACGACTGGTACAGCATCCGGTCAATCTCGGTCAGGGTGCGGCCATCCAGACCGGCGTCGAGTATGCGCGCGCACAACCGGGAGCTCGGTATTTCGTCACCTTCGACGCCGACGGACAACATCGGGTCGACGACGTCGTCGCGATGATCGAGCGGCTGCGCACCGAGCCCGTCGACATCATCGTCGGCACCCGCTTCGCCGAGGGTCGCAGCGAGTCGGTGCCGCTGCTGCGACGAATGGCGTTGCGCACCATCGTCTTTCTCAGCCCACGAACACGACGCCTCGGACTGACCGACGCCCACAACGGATTACGCGCCTTCAACAAGACCGTGGCCGACGACCTCGACCTGGTGATGGCCGGGATGAGTCATGCCTCGGAGTTCGTGGCCCTCATCGACCATCACGGCTGGCGGGTGGCCGAGCAGCCCGTCACCATCTTGTACACCGACTACTCCCGGGCGAAGGGACAGTCCCTGATCAATGGCGTCAACATCGTCGCCGACGGACTGCTGCACCCGCGAATGAGGAAGTGAGCACCACATGATCTGGCTGCAGATCCTCGCCATCGTCGGGCTGGTGGTACTGGTGGCGTTCTTCGTAGTCAACCGCGGCACCGCTCGCGCCTCGGCGGGCGTGAAGATCCTGTTCGTGGCATTTGTGGCATTCGGCCTATACGCAATGCTTCGCCAGGACGACATCACCTGGCTCGCCAACAAGATCGGCATCCAACGTGGCCTCGACCTCGTGTTGTTCCTGTTGGTGATCGCCTTCGCGTTCACCACCGTGTCGACATACCTACGATTCCGCGAGCTCGAGATCAAGTACGCGAGATTGGCGAGGGCGGTTGCCCTGCGCGACGCGGAAAATCAGCAGAAACCTTAGGCCGCCAAGTCTTGACACGGTAGTCGACCCCTTCGCGTCGAGAGAACCCCAAAAATCGCCGAGAGAACCCAGCTTCTCGCCGACGGCATCCGATTGTGGTGGGGCTGGGTTCTCTCGGCGATTTTTGGGGTTCTCTCGACTACCGTGTCAAGACTTGGGGAGGTTAGGTCGCGAGGGTGCGCAGGTAGGTGGTGACGTCATCGTGGTTGGGCAGCAGGCCGGAGTCCCGAGCCTCCGACAAGCCCGGCGCGGCAGTGTCTTTCGCCGACAGCTCGTAGCTCAACGGGCTACCGTCACGAGCGGTGTTCGGCCACTCGATGCCCAGTTCCGCGTCGAGGGGGTTGATGCCGTGTTCGGCGCCCGGGTTGTAGCCGGTCGAACAGAGGTAGGTGACCGTCGAGCCGTCGGCGAGCGAGCAGAAGGCGTGACCGAGCCCTTCGGAAAGATACACCGCACGGCGGTCGACGTCGTCGAGCAGGACCGTGTCGTAGGTGCCGAAGGTCGGCGACCCGACCCGGATGTCGACGATGACGTCGAGAATCGCGCCCGACGGACAGGTCACGTACTTGGCCTGCCCGGGCGGGACGTCGGCGAAGTGCACACCACGCAGTACGCCCGCCGCCGACACCGAGAGGTTCACCTGGGCGAGGTCGAGCCGATGGCCGATCGCCTCGGCGAGCAGATCTGCCTTGAACACCTCCGCGAACAGACCGCGATCGTCGCCGTGCTGCACCGGGGTCAGTTCCCACGCCCCGTCTATCGCCAGTGGTCGCAACTTCATGTCAGAAGCCCTTTCCGCGGTCGAGTAGCTCCAGCAGGTAACCGCCGTAGCCGGATTTGCGGAGTTTCTCGGCGCGTATCCGCAATTCGCCATCGTCGATGAAACCGCGTCGCCAGGCGATCTCTTCGGGCACCGCGATCTTGAGCCCCTGCCGCTGCTCGACGGTTCGGACGAAATTGCCGGCGTCGAGTAACGAGTCGAAGGTGCCGGTGTCGAGCCACGCGGTGCCGCGCGGCAACACCTGCACCGCCAGCCGCCCCTGCTCGAGGTAGTGCGCGTTGATGTCGGTGATCTCGTATTCACCGCGGGCGCTCGGGGCGAGGTTGCGCGCGATCTCGACCACGTCGTTGTCGTAGAAGTACAAGCCCGGCACCGCATAGTTGGAACGCGGGTGCTGCGGCTTCTCCTGTAACGCCACCGCACGACCGCTTTCGTCGAAGTCCACCACCCCGTACGCCGAAGGGTCGGCCACCCAGTAGGCGAGAATGGCGCCGCCGTCTACGTTTTCGAATCCCTGTAGCTGACTGCCCAATCCGGGGCCGTAGAAGATGTTGTCTCCCAAGACCAGCGCCACCGACTCATCACCGATGTGGTCGGCACCGAGCACGAATGCCTGTGCGAGTCCGTCGGGCGACGGTTGCGTCACGTACGTCAGGTTGATGCCGAATTGCTCACCGGTGCCCAGCAGCCCGCGGAATGCGGCGCTGTCGTGCGGCGTGGTGATGATCATGATGTCGCGGATGCCGGCGAGCATCAGCGTCGACAGCGGATAGTAGATCATCGGCTTGTCATAGACCGGCACCAACTGCTTGCTGACGCCCTGGGTGATGGGGTGCAGGCGGGTGCCCGTGCCTCCGGCGAGGATGATGCCGCGCATAGCGCCCAGCCTAGGGCATAGCGCACACGTCCCACCCGGTCACCGCACCCGACGGTACAGTGACGGTCGTCCAACGGAAGGGTCGAGTCATGCGGGTTCTGGTCACCGGGGGTGCCGGTTTCATCGGCGCCAATTTCGTGTTGCGCACGCTCGCGCAACGCCCCGACGTCGAGATCACCGTGCTCGACAACCTCACCTATGCCGCCAACCCGGCCACCCTGGAGTCGGTCGCCGACCGCATCGATCTGGTCGTCGGCGATGTCGCCGACGCCGCGCTGGTCGATCGGCTGGTCGCGGCCGCCGACGTGGTGGTGCATTTCGCCGCCGAATCCCACAACGACAACTCGCTGGCCGATCCGTCGTCGTTCGTGCAGACCAACCTCGTGGGCACGTTCGCCCTGTTGGAGGCCGTCCGCCGCCACGACGTGCGGTATCACCACATCAGCACCGACGAGGTCTACGGTGACCTCGATCTCGACGACCCGACCCGGTTCACCGAGGCGACCGCCTACAACCCATCGAGCCCGTATTCCTCCACCAAGGCCGGCTCGGATCTGCTGGTGCGGGCATGGGTGCGGTCATTCGGTCTGCGGGCGACGATCTCCAACTGCTCTAACAACTACGGGCCCTATCAGCACATCGAGAAGTTCATCCCGCGCCAGATCACCAACGTGCTCGCCGGAGTGCGGCCCAAACTGTATGGCGACGGCCTCAACGTGCGCGACTGGATTCACGTCGACGACCACAACGACGCGGTGTGGACCATCATCGAACGCGGTGAGATCGGCGAGACGTATCTGATCGGCGCCGATGGCGAGGTGAACAACCGCACCGTCGTCGAGACCATCCTGGAGTTGCTGGGACAGTCCGCAGACGCCTTCGACTTCGTCACCGACCGGCCCGGCCACGACCGCCGTTACGCCATCGACTCCACCCGGCTGCGCACCGAATTGGGTTGGCAGCCGCAATATCTGGACTTCCGATCCGGTTTGTCGGCGACCATCGACTGGTACCGCGCCAACCCTGACTGGTGGCAACCGCACAAGCAGGCCGTCGAGGCGAACTACGCGGGCACCGAGCGGGTCATCGGCTGAGGGTGGGCAGGGCTCACCCCAGCGGCACCACCCGGTCGAGGAAGTCCACCTGGTCGGCGACGACCTCCTCGAAGGCGTCGCCGACGTAGATGTCGAAGTGTCCCTCGGGATAGCGGATCAACTGCGTCGTCGGGCCCCGGTGGGCGTACCGCACCGTCTGCCGTGGTGGCGCGACACTGTCCTTGTCACAGACGCAGACCAACACCGGGCAGGTGAGCTCGGCGAGTGCGCGTCCTGGATGATGCAGCGCGATCTCCGGCACCACCCGCGCCGCGACCTCGTTGGTGAACGCCTGACCATCGGGTACCAGCGGGAGATACCCCGCGACCACATCGGGCGCCGTCATCAGCGCCGTATCGTGGGGCTCGCCTGCCAACCCCACCATCACCGGATCACGCCGCAGAAGCTTCGCCGCGAGGTCGGCGATGGCCCGCCCGGTCACCCGGACCGCCGTGGCCGGCTCCATCGCGAGCACCGACGCGGTGCCGCTGGTGAACGGGCATTGCGCGATCACCGCGGCGACGTCGCCGTCGCGCGCGGCCGCCACCATCACGTGGCCACCACCGAATGAGGTGCCCCACAAGATCACTCGCCGGTTGTCCACCTCGGTGAGGCTGCGCGCGAACGCGATCGCCGCCGCCCAGTCCTGCAGCTGCCGGCGCACCGACAGCAGTTGCCGCGGCTGACCATCGCTGGCCCCGAAGTGTCGGTAGTCGAAGACCAGACAGGCATACCCGGCGTCGCAGAATCGCTCGGCGAAGGCATCGAGCCGCATCTCTTTGATGGCGCCGAGCCCGTGCGCCATCACGATGATCGGCGCGGGCCGGTCGGACTCCGGGAGGTACAGCCACGCCCGACACGTCACACCTCTGGAACCGAACTCCACGTCTGCGCGCGCCATGCGCCGACGGTATCCGTTGGGCATGAGGCGGACAACACACAGACTCCCCCACGCTGCCTGCCAGCTGCGACGCATACGGTGGAGCCATGCGCGTACTCGTCAGCGGCGGCGCCGGCTACATCGGCTCGCACACCGTCATCCGTCTCGTCGAGGCCGGCCACGATGTGGTGGTGGTCGACGACTTCAGCAACGCCAAGCCGACCGTCGTGGGCCGGCTGGAGGCGTTGACCGGGCGCCCCATACCCGTGCATGCCATCGACCTGACGGACACCGACAAGACCGAGCACCTGTTCGCGCACGAGCAGATCGACGCGGTCATCCACTTCGCCGGCTTCAAGGCGGTCGGCGAGTCGGTGGCCAAGCCGCTGGCCTACTACCAGAACAATCTCGACAGCACCTTCTCTCTGCTACGCGCGATGGACCGCCACGATGTGCGGACGCTGGTGTTCTCGTCGTCGGCGACGGTGTACGGCGCCGAACCCGAACTCCCGATGACCGAGGATCTGCCGACCTCGGCCACCAATCCGTACGGCTGGACCAAGGTGATGATCGAGCAGATCCTGTCCGACGTCGCGGCCAGCGACGACCGGTGGCGGATCGCCGCGTTGCGCTACTTCAACCCGGTGGGCGCCCATGCCAGCGGCGACATCGGCGAGGACCCCAGCGGTATCCCCAACAACCTGATGCCGTTCGTCGCGCAGGTGGCGGTGGGGCGACGCGAGCAGCTGTCGGTATTCGGAGACGATTACGACACCGTCGACGGCACCGGTGTGCGCGACTACATCCACGTCGACGATCTCGCCGCGGGGCACGTGGCCGCCCTCGACACCGTGGGCAGCCGCGCCGAACCGATGTCGGTGTGGAACCTGGGCACCGGACAGGGTGTGTCAGTGCTGCAGGTGATCAAGGCGTTCGAACGGGCCAGTGGCCGCCCGATCCCGTATGAGATCGCGCCGCGACGGGCCGGCGACATCGCCGCCTCATACGCCGATCCGGCCCGCGCCAACGCGGACTTGGGGTGGCGGGCCACCAAGACCATCGACGACATGTGCGCCGACACCTGGCGGTGGCAGTCGAAGAACCCGAACGGGTATCCCGACGCCTGAGTGCGTACTCAGCCGGCCGGCCGGTAGACCTGTTCGTTGACGCGATAGACGCTCACGTTGCCCTGCCGGAACACCTCGGTCAGTCCGGGTGCACCGGAGTTGCGCAGCGCCAGGAACGGGTCGCCCTGCACCCCGTTCTCCGGGTCGGGCACCCCGTTCTGGAACTCCCAATAGCTGGGCGGGCTGTCGATGACGTAGTGCACGTTCATGTCGCGCACGATGCCGTCGATGTAGGGGTCGGCGCCGATCTGGGAGACACCCCAGAACAGGTCGCGCTGCCGTTGGGAGAAGTCGTTGGCCCGGTAGAACGGGAACATCGGGGTGACCCCGGTGACCGGATACAGCCAACCGGTGCCCTGATCGAGATTGTTGAGCACCAGCACGTCGTGGGCGTCGGGTTGCTCGGCCAACCAGTGATAGGCGTCCAGATCGTCGGGCCCGATGTACTTACCGCCACGTTCCTTCGACGCTATCTGCGCGTCGGCCGGGTAGCGCACCACCCCGGCGCCGGCGATCAATGCGATGAGCACGACCGCTACGGCGGGCAGCGCCCAACGAGCCGATCGCGGCGACGTCCGGTCACGTCCGGCCACCCAGCCGGCGACCGCCACCGCCGCAGCGCCCAGTGCGCACCCCGCGGCAGCCGCGGAAAACATCGCCACCACAAAGGTCAGTCGATGGGGTGAGTTGTAGAAATAGCCACCGATGGCGCCCAGCGGATAGGACAGCACACCCAGCGAGACGACCGAGTTGGCGGTGACGAGCACGAACACCAGCCAGCCGGCCAGCCCCGCCCAGCACCGCATCCAGGCCAGGACCGCCAGACCGAGCACCGTGAGGACGATGAGCGCCCAGATCGGATAGTGCTTCTCCAGTGGAATGGTGCCGTTGAACGCGGCCTGCGCCAGACCGGACAACACCCCGACCCCTTCTTCGCGGAAGTCGAAGAAGGGTAGTTCGTTGGTGTCGGCGACCTTGATGGTGCCGTAGACGACCGGCGCGATCCCCACCACGGTGAGCAGCCCGGCGACGGCCAGCGTCGCCAGATCACGCAGCCGCCCGTATGCCGGGTGCCACAAACCCTCGAGCAGCAGCCACAGCACCACGATCACGCCGGCCAGGATCAGACCGGACGGATGGGTCGCGGTGACCCCGGCCATCGCCGCGGCGGCCGCCAATACTCGGCGCCGGTCGCGGACGGCACTGATCACCAGAATCGCGGCGATAGGCGCCATCGACACCCCCACCGCGTTGGGCACCGACGTAAGCTGCACCTCCACATAGGGCAGTGACGGGAACAACGCCGACGCCGCAGCCGCAGCCCCGGCCAGCACCGCCGAGCGCGACGGGTCGAAGCGATGGCGGGCGAACCAGTAGGCCAGCGCGGCGACCCCGAACGGAACGGTGATCGCCAACACCGCGGGCGAGTAGGTGTTGTAGAGCTCTACCGGATCGGCGCCGGTGAGGGGGAAGAGGATGGCGCCCAGTGCATGCCAGGTGTTCGGGTAGTAGTTGAAGCCGTGGGTGTCATAGTTCATCAGTTCGCCCATGCGTAGCGCCGAACCGACCCCGGTCTCGTCGATCCAGCGCAGCGAACTGGCATGCCACAGGGAGTCCCACACCTGCGAGATGTTGCCCAGACCGGCAAACGCGGTCGTGACGAGCGGCCGGATGCAGGTGATCGCGATGATGATCGCGCCGACACCGGCACCGGCGGCCAACGGCACTGCCGCACGCCATCCGAGCGGCGGGTCGTCGTCTGCGCGGTTCGGGGCCAACGTCGCGAAGCGGCGGGTGGCGAGCAGCGCCGCATACACCCATGCGAACAGCAGTGTGATCACCAGCGCGAGGAGCGCGGTGACGATGTTCCACTCGAACCCGATCGCCGAGTACAACACGGTGAACACGCTGACGACGGCGAAGGTGATCGGCGGGCCGGCGGCGATCGCCACCGGCCAGGGCAGCAACATGCGGCGTCCGACGAGGGCGCCGGGAACCACCAGCATCAGGGCCGTCACCACTGTGACCCATGCCCCCAGCATCATCGCCCGATTCCTCCCGTCGCCTGCGAACCGGAGATGAGGTTACCGGTCGGTCGTCCGGGGGATCTCGCACGCCGCGGCGCCGGGACGCTGCTGGAAGATCCGGCGGTCCGCCCGATGCCCGGCGACGACGATCGCCAGGCACACCAGCGCCGCGATGACCCCGAGCCCGAACATCGCGGTGTAGGTGATCGCCGGGCGGTTCTCCGAGATCCAGGCGAGGATCACCGGCACGGCGAACCCGAGGTAAGTGACCGAGTAGAAGACGGCGGTCAGACCCGCCAGGTTGTGCGGTCCGGCGATGCGCTGCACCTCCAGCAGGCCCGCGATCATGGCCATCCCGTAACCGCAGCCCAGCACGATCGCGGCCAGCAGTGACACCCAGACGGCGAGGGTGTGTGCGGCAGCTGCCGCGAGGGCCATCCCCGCGGCGAGCACGATCAGCGCGAGGACCGGCCCGCGTGCACGGTCCGGGTCGTCGAGCCGACGTCCGAGTGACTGGATCCCGAACCCTGCGCCCAGGCCCAGCACGCAGCACAGCGCGGCGAACGCGATCGGCGCGCCAGCGGTCCGGGCCGACATCAGCGCCGGGATGACCGCGTAGGCCGACGCCGCGGCACCGAAGACCCACGGCGCGACCGGGACCACGACGAGCAGGAACCGCCGGTTGAGTACACCTGTGATGCGCAGATCGTCGGCGAGTCGGCCACGGTCGGTGCCCCGGTACCGGGTCTCCGGTGCGCCGGCCAATGCAACGAGGGCGATGCAGGCGAGTGCGATGTTGACCGCGTACGGCGTCACCGTCGGCCACGGCCCCCATTGCGCGAGCACACCCGCGATGCCCGCCCCGACCCCGAAGCCGGCGGTCAGGCTCATCGCCGCCCGACGCGCCCCTACCCCGGCGCGGTCGCCGTTGCGATGACTGATCTCCGCCAGCCAGCTGCCCCCGACCGCCATCGACAGGCCCAACGCGACTCCGCTGGCCACCCGGCCGACGCTGAGCAGGGCCAACGAGTGCGGTCCGAGTGCCAGCAGCAGCGACCCCAGTCCGGCGAACATCGGCGCCGGCAACATCAACGGCCGCCGGCCGTACCGGTCGGACAGTGGGCCGCCGATCAACAGCGCCGGGACGATGCCCAGCACGTAGGTGAACAGCAGACTGTCGACGGCGACAGCCGACAACTCACCTTGCTGGCGGTACATCACCAGCAGCGGCGTGAACTCGTTGCCACCCCACGCGGCGGTGAACAGTGCAGCCGCCACCGGCGTCCACGAACCGGGACGCGACGACGCGGGCTTCTCGACCGAGGTCTGGTCAGTCAGCGTCATGTCCGAGGACCGAGGTCGTGCACGGATGCCAGATGCGCGGCCAGTGCCGCGGCGTACGCATCGCTGTCGCCGTCGGCGACCGCGGTGAGCAGTTCGCGATGGTCGGCCAGGATGCGGGCGGCAACCGTGTCGTCGCGGCGCACGCTCGTGGTGGTCATCCTTCGGTGCCGTTCGCCGAGGCTGACGAAGAAGTCGGCGAGCAGCGGGTTGTCGCCGGCGGTGACAATCAGCTGATGGAACTCCGCGTCGATGCGGGCGAATTCTGCGATGTCGGCAGGGTCGGCCGCGCGGTGGGCGGCGAGATTGCGTTCCAGGCGCGCGGCGAGATCGGCGCGTCCGGTGGGGTCGCCGGCCAACGTGCGCACGGCGTGTTCCTCCAGCAGGATGCGCGCCTGCACCACGTCGCGGGCCTCTCGGTCGGCAACCGGAACCACCAGTGCGCCGCGCTTGGGGTACAGCCGCATCCAGCCCTCGGCCTCCAACCGCAGGAACGCTTCCCGCACCGGCGTGCGACTCACGTCACATTCTGTAGCGATGTCACCTTCGCTGATCAGCTCACCGCCGACGATCTGGTTTGTGAGAATCTGGCCTTTGACCTCGCGATATACGCGTTCAGCTGCCGATTCACCGGTTGCGGACAACATAGATACAAGTTGTACCTTATCGACCCGATCGATCAATCGGGGGGCACCTTGATCGGCCTGTGGACACGGTGCGACACTGAGGCGGTTCCGCAGCCCGGCCACGAACGTGATCCGGGTCGCGACGGTTCGCCGTAGTGCCGAAGCGCACACGCTTCGCGCCACGGACCGGCAGTTGTAGGGGCGCCCCACCGTTGTGGCGCCATTGTAGAAACCCGCCATTCGATGCGGGTGATCCAGGAGGAACAACCGTGGCCAGCACGGCAGACAACGCCCCCACCCACCGCACTGCGTTCAACGAGCCGTCGATCGCCGAGTTGCCGATCACCGACGAAGAGATCTTCATGGCGCACGTGGGCGGCAAACTCTCGGTGGAGTTGCGCGCGCCGATCGACACCCAGCGCGATCTGTCGATCGCCTACACCCCGGGCGTGGCCCAGGTGTCACGGGCGATCGACGACAAGGCCGAACTGGTGAATCAGTACACCTGGACCCAGCGGCTGGTGGCCGTGGTCTCCGACGGCTCTGCCGTCCTCGGCCTCGGTGACATCGGTCCGCGCGCATCGCTACCGGTGATGGAGGGCAAGTCGGCGCTGTTCCGGTCGTTCGCCGGACTCAACTCGATCCCGATCGTCCTCGACACCAAGGACCCCGACGAGATCGTCGAGACCCTCATCCGGCTGCGACCGAGCTTCGGCGCGGTGAACCTCGAGGACATCTCCGCTCCCCGCTGTTTCGAGATCGAACGGCGCGTCATCGAGGCGCTGGACTGCCCGGTGATGCACGACGACCAGCACGGCACCGCGATCGTCGTTCTGGCGGCACTCAAGGGTGCGATGGCTCTACAGGAACGCGATCTGCGCGACCTCAAGGTGGTCATCTCCGGTGCCGGTGCCGCCGGTGTGGCGTGCGCCAACATCCTCGAACACGCGGGGGTGAGCGATGTGGTGGTGCTCGACTCAAAGGGAATCGTCAGCTTTCACCGCGACGACCTCAACGAGATCAAGCAGGAACTCGCCGAACGCACCAACCCGCGCAGCCTGTCCGGCGGCGCCGCCGAGGCGCTGGACGGAGCCGACGTGTTCCTCGGTGTATCGGCCGGTCAGATCGACGAGAACGCCATCGCCTCGATGGCCGACAACGCGATCGTGTTCGCCCTGTCCAACCCCGATCCGGAGATCCACCCCGAGGTCGCGGCGAAGTACGCCGCGGTCGTGGCCACCGGCCGTAGCGACTTCCCGAATCAGATCAACAACGTGCTCGCGTTCCCGGGTGTCTTCGCCGGCGCGCTCGACGCCGGTGCGCGTCGCATCACCGAGCGGATGAAACTCGCTGCCGCAGAAGCGATCTTCTCGGTGGTCTCCGACGACCTGCGGGCCGACAAGATCGTGCCGAGCCCGCTCGACGACCGCGTCGCCCCGGCGGTCGCCAAGGCCGTCGCCGAGGCCGCCAAGGCCGAGGGCGTCGCCTAGACCGGCCAGCCCGATTTTGTAGTACCAACATGCGGAAAACCGCATGTTGGTACTACAAAACGGGTCAGTCGCGCCCGCGCCATGTGCACAGACAGATCTCGTTGCCCTCGGGGTCGGCCAGCACCCACCATTCCGGCGCGAACTCGTCGGTGACCAGCCGACCGCCGGCGTCGATCGCAGCCGCCATTCGTTCCTCCACGGCGTCGTGTGGGAGCCACAGGTCCACGTGGACGCGGTTGCGCTGCGACCTCGGTTCGTCCATCTGCTGAAACCACACCCCGGGGAGGATGCCCGCCGGGTCGGAGAGGTCGATCGACGTCTGCTCGGGCTCGTCGTCGTAGCCGAGGACCGCCTTCCAGAACGGGCGGACCTTGTCGACCTCGAGAACGTCGATGCCCAACTCGAAGCGTCCCGGCGGGGCGGCCGCCGGCTCCAGAGCGAGGTCGGCCGCGATCGATGAGATCCGGTTGGCCAGCGCGACGTCGGCTTCGGTGAGTCGATGAGCACTGTGCGTGGTGAGCGCCAAATGCACTGACCCGTACCGCAGTTCCACATCTGGGTGATGCCCGGCCGCTTCAGCGGCCTCGATGATCCGGGCGACGAATTCGCCACCGCGCACCATGTTCTTGGTCCGGAAGGCGGCGTAGATGGTGTCGGCCAACACCCGCCACGGGTCGGAGAGGGCCTCGGTGGCCGCTGCCGCGCTGACTGGGGTTCCACTGGATCCGGTCATGATTCGACCCTACGGCGAGGACGTCGCGCTCGGTACCCTGTCGATGTGCTTCTTCCGGCGCGGGTTGCGCAGGGTGTGGCGGACGGGTCGGTCGACCTGGCCTTCCGCCGGTGGAAGGTCGCCCGGGTCTGCACGGGATCGACGTTCCTGAGTTCGGCCGGATTGATCGAGATCCTCTCCGAGCGGCAGGTCGACATCGAGGGGATCTCCGACGACGACGCGCGCCGCGCCGGCTTCTCGACAGCTGCGGCCGCGGTCGGGAAACTCCGCCGCACCGACGACCCCGTCTTCCGGATCGAGTTGAGGTGGGCCGGGCCCGACCCACGGATCGCCCTGGGCGCCGACGACGCACTCTCCGACGACGACGTCGCCGACCTCCGCACCCGGTTGCAGCGACTCGACGACCGGTCGTCGCACGGCCCCCGGACCCAGGCGACACTGCAATTGATCGCGCGACGACCCGCGGTCGTCTCCACCGAACTCGCATCCGAATTAGGCAGGCCGCGAGCTGATTTCAAACTCGACGTGCGCAAACTCAAGAAACTCGGGCTGACCCGAAGCCTTGACGTCGGGTATGAGCTCTCGCCCCGAGGGCGCGCTCTGCTGCAGCTGCTCGACGACCCGCGGGCCGGCGGCAGAACAGGTGACACACCGCCGACGTCAGAACGGCAACCGGATTGAGCATCGTCGGGACGGACACCACGAGTTTCGCCACGACGTTCGAGCAGAGCCGGACCCGGTTTGGTCGCGCGCCACCGGCTCGCTAGACTCGTGGGCGCTGCCACGCGCAGCACGCCGCCCTAGCTCAGTCGGTAGAGCAATTCACTCGTAATGAATAGGTCAGGGGTTCGATTCCCCTGGGCGGCTCCAATAAGGCCAGGTAGATCGCGGTTTACAAACCGTGTCGCCTGGCCTTTGTCGTGTCCAGGGCACGGATACGGCACGGAATCACGCCAGCTTGTCGAGCACGTGCCGCGTGTCCGGTGCATCGACGGCCCGCTCGACGTAGTGCCGTTCGGTGACCGCGGTTCCCGAGTGTCCGAGCTGCACCGACGCCGCGCCGACACCGAGCTCACGCTCGACCATGGTGCCGACCGTCTTGCGGAAGTTGTGCGGCTTCACCCAGGCGTATTCGTCGCCGCGGGCCTTACGCCAGGCGGTGCGGACGTTCGCCGGCCAACGTGCCGAGCCCGTCCGTGTGGGGAACACGAGACCCTCCGCTGAGGGGATACCGCGGTCGCGCTGTCGACGGAGCGCGTCGATCGCGAACTGCGGCAGGATGACGGTCCGCCAACCGGCCTCGGTCTTCGGATGGTCCTGGCGGTAGCAACCGCGACCCTTCGACGTGACCACGGTCCCGGCGATGGTCACCGCGACACGCTCGGCGTCGAGGTCGGTCAGATCCTGCCACCGCAGCGCCAGCACCTCACCGATCCGCGCGCCCGTGCCCAGCATCACGTCCACCACCTCCACGAGGTCGTAGGCTCTGCGCGGTCCGAGTCTCTGCTCGTCCTGCCACGCCTTAATCCGGCGCCGCAGCTCGTGCACGTCGGCGACGGTGAGCGCTCGCGGCTTCGACCGGGATGCCGGCGGCCGATAGGCGTCGGTGACCGGATTGTGCGGCACGCAGTCATACCGGGCGGCCAGCGCGAATGCCTGGCGCAGCACGACCCGCGCGTCCCTTTGGCCCGAGACGGACGGGACTGCACGCAGGAACCGGTCGATCTGGCTGGTCGTCGATTCCCGCAGGGTCACGGCACCGAGCCCGGGCTTGATGAGCTTCTCGACGGCCCGCTCGTAGTAGTCGACGGTCTGCTGAGCGCGGTCGGAGTTGCGGACGTCGCCCAACCAGCGGTCGAGGAGTTCGGCGACGGTGCTGTCGGCACTCAGTTCTCCGCCGCCAGCCACGCGGTGACGTTCCCGTAACGCATCCTTTAGTGCAGCTTCGGCTTTCGCGCCGGTTGCTCCGTGCGCCTTCACCTGTCGTGTGACTCCGTCGAAGTCCCGGTAACGGGCCCTTGCCATCCACCGCCCGTCGTCGAGCTGAGAGCGTGTGACCCGGCCGTACGTGCCGATCGCGAGACGCGGCCTACCCATAGTCTTCGCTGGTTTCGCTGTCCATCTGATCCGCCGGAACACCCCAGTAGAAGGGATATGTTGCCTGCCTCATCGAACGCTGCACTAGGTCGACATCCTTTGCACTGGTGCGCAGTTCGTCAATGACTTCCTTCGGCAAATCACTGAGCGTGCGCGCGTCGACCAGTGCGAGCGTGCCTGCGCCGACGCCGGCAGTTGCCTGCGCCCACTCGCGCGACATCGCCATCACGTCGATTGAATCGTCACCGGTCTGCGGTTGCGGCATCTCTCCCGAGAACATGCGCGCCGCATCTATCGCTCTGACTTTGAACCCAGGAGCATATTCCGTTGGCGCACTGGGAAGTCCCGGAAAGAGAATCTGAACCGGAGGCACCTCGAGAGCCATCGCGAGGACGATCACCTCCTGCACGGGCAACGCACCTTTGCGCCGCCCGTTCTCCGTCTCGGAAATCGTCGTCCGCGGCACGTGGTAACCGAGTTCGGAAGTCCGATCCGACAACCACTGCGCGGATCGCTTTCCTCGAAGCCGCTTTATCTCCGCGCCGACCCGCATTGTTGTATCGCTCACCCATGACGCCATGCAGTCAGAATACAGAGTTCTAGACGGACCGTCGTCGGCATGGTAGGAATGACGTGGCGCAGTCAGATAGATCATCGTCTGACGCACCACAGTCAACTAAGGAGCATGATGACCCCCGAAGAGATCGACGCCCTCGGCGTCAGCACCGACCTCGTCACCGCTGCGCGGGCACTCGGCATCAGCAAATCGACCGCCTACGCCGCAGCGCGGAGCGGCACATTCCCGGTTCGCACGATCCGCGTCGGGTCGCGATACGTCGTCCCGACGGCCGATCTGAAGGCCGCCCTCGGCCTCGCTGCATCAGCATGACTGCAGACCCAAATCGATACGCCACCCTCGACTCGCATGCCGATGCCGGCCTAGGTGCCGATGAGCCCGGCATCTGTCGGTTCACCCGGCCATGTGAACGTGCCGAACTGCATCAGGCGCAGCTCGACCGGCTCGCCGATGAGGCGTGGGAGCGGATGGACGAGGCGCGTGGCACCGACCGGTTCGACCGACTGCGTGATCTCGCGGCCCAGGCGAAAGACGATGCCGACGCCTTCGGGCGGTCTGTCGATGCGGCTCAGCGCGTGTTGCGCGGCCCAAATCCACCGACCTCGTTCCAGGAGCTCGTCGACCGGACCGCGACCGCCGATGACAGAAAGACGCCCCCGACCAGCACCGCCAAGCACCATGTCGAGGGCAACACCAACGATCACGAGAGGACCACCGATGTCTGATCAGAATACCTCGCCGACCAACTGGCGAGCGTACGCCGCCCAGCTCACCGCCCGCCAGCGGCGCATGTGCGAACGGTCCGAAGCCGAGTCGTCGAGCGCCGAAGCCGCCGAGATGGCACGGGACTTCGCGACGGGCAACGACTTTCAGCATCAGTGCGAGGCCGAACGCGCTTCACTCGACGTCCCGCCTGTCGGCGGGATCCACCATGCCGGCGAATGGTTCACCCCCGACGACGACCACCCGATGACCTGGCGTGAGCTCTTCGCGCACCGCCAGGCCTTCGGCGACGTCTCGGTCGAGTTGTGCATCACCGAGACGCTCGACGCCCAGGTCGTGTCCTCGGTGATCCTCATCGACATGCTCGGGAGCCGTGATTACGGCGAGCTCGACGCCACCCAAGCCCGCGCGTTGTCTACGCACCTTGACCATCTGGCGGCGCTGCTTGAGCGAGGCACACGATGAACGACGACCGGGTCGCACTGTACGTCGACGACTGGCGGGTTTGGCAGCATGCGGCCCGCCTGTCACCATCGATGATCGGTGAACGATGCCGGCTCATCGACCGGTTCGCTGCCGAGTCCGACTGTCAGCCCGCGCATGCCGACGCCACGGACATCGTGGTGTGGTTGCACTCGCACGACGACTGGGGGGACTCGACGATGGCGACCTACCAGTCGTACCTCGGCGCCTGGTTCAAGTGGCTGCAACTCACCGACCGCCGGCCGGACAATCCGATGATCAAAGTCGGCACCGCCCGCTACCCCGATCGGGAGCCGCGGCCCGTCACCGACGCCGACATCCCGCGGCTGATGGCCACCCGCATGTGGCGCAGCACGAGAGTCATGATCTACCTCGCACTCCTGGCGGGTCTGCGCGTCCACGAGATCGCGAAGGTCCGCGGCGAAGACATCGACATGTCCGCGCGAGTGATCTGGGTCAAGGGCAAAGGCCGCAAACTGCGGTCGATCCCGCTGCACCCGATCCTGACCGAGATCGCGTCGACGATGCCCGAGAAGGGCTGGTGGTTCCCGATGCGCGGCCACCCGGCGATGCATGTACACAGCAAGTCGGTCAGCGATGTCGTCGGCCGCACGATGCGCCGCGCCGGCGTCAAAGGAACCCCGCACTCGCTGCGGCATTGGTATGCGACCACGCTCCTCGACGACGGCGCCGACCTCCGTGTTGTGCAAGAGCTGATGCGCCACAAGTCGATCCAATCGACCGTGGTGTACACGAAAGTGCCCGATGCCCGCCGCAAACAGGCCGTTGACCGCCTCGACCCGATGCGCGCCGCGTGGTCGCCAACCAACCGTCGCGTCGAGGTCCCGATCGGAACCTGACCACCACGTGCGTGCTGCGGCCGGGACTTCTCACTCAGGGCCTGCCAACTCTCCCGGCCGCGGCGCGCCACCCCACCACGAGACACGAACGCGGAGAGGACATGACGACAGCACCAAGCATCGCAGAGGCAGGCCCGCCATCCACGATCCCCGTCGGCCGCTACGAATGGGAACGCCTGATTCGGGACGATCCGACGCTGTCCACCACAGCCAAGGCGATCGCGCTGGTCATCGGCACCTACGCCAGCAAAGACGGCGACGACATACACCCTGGCAACGACAAGTTGGCCGCCGGTGCGTCAGCGAGCCGGTCGACAGTCCAGCGCACCCTGGCCCTGCTGGCCGAGCGCGGTCTGATCACGAAGGTGCGGCAAGGCAACCGGTACCGCAACCGATCCGACGAGTGGCAACTGTCGATGCCGGACCTGCTCGCCGATCCTGTCGAGGAGCCAGCGTCCGAGCCGGACTCGGCGCAGCAAATCGCCAACCCAGCCGCGAGTTCGGACCGCGGCGGCGGCGAGTTTGCGACGCCGTTCGAACGCGCTCGCCGCAAGGTCTCCGATGCGCTCGATGGTCTCGAACCCCGATCGGCCGAGTGGGAGGCGCGTCGTGCCGAATTGGCGATCGAACTGGACACTCGGGTGACCCGATCTGAGGCGCGAGAGCTGCTGGAGTACTCGGAGATCGAGTACCGAGCGGTGATGCGACGGCGAGGACGCACGGCGTGAAGTCCGGAGCTCACATGTCGGCCCTGTGGATAACTCTGCGGGTCATCAGGCGACACACAGACTCCGAGTCTGTGTGTCGTCAGATGACACATAGAGATGTCTGCGGGTCATCAGGTGACACACAGAGATTCACGTGCAACCGGGTGGCCACTGATTCTCTCACGAGAGCGAAAGTCTATGTGTCACGGGAGGAAAGTCTATGTGTCACCCAGCGAAGTCTATGTGTCACTGGGAAAAGTCTATGTGTCATCAGACCCGAGTCTGTGTGTCACAGCTATGACACACCACCACCCATAGATCACCACCCAAGTAACCACCACCCAGGAGATCACCAGCCGATCGCGCGTCGCGGTCGCACCACCCACCAGCTGATGACGACGAGTGCGAATCGGTACGTGAGTAGACGCACGCGCGAGCAACGAGCCCCCTCGAAAAGAGAAACTGGGATGAATGATCACGAGCACGAGCACGACCACGAACCGCGCACGAAGCTGCTCGACCCCCTGGCCCGAGTTGCGCTAGGCCCCCACGGTTCCCCCGGGTTCGAGGCTGGCGAGACCGTCGACGCCGACGGGAACCGCCAACTCTGGATCGTCGACACCGGCCAGCTCGACGCCGACGTCGTCGATCTCGGCAACCAGAACCCGGTCCACGAGCAGGCGGGCCTACTTCCGTCCTCGTGGGATGACCGGATCGCGGCGGCGCCACTGCGCTGCTGCCGGCCGACCGCAGCGGGCCGGCCATGTCGCCAGATCGTCACCCGACCGGGTGTGGCCTGCGCCCAGCACCGGAGCGGAGCCCGCCGATGACACCGACGGGCCGCGCCCACAAGGGTCATGACGGAACTGTCGACCTGCTGGCGCAGATCCTCGACGGCACCAAAGAGCTACGTGGAGCCCGCGCGGCCTGTGCGGGCCGTGAAGCGTTTTTCGAGCCCTCACCCATGTCGGAACCCCAACAACACCGGTTTCGGCGGCGAGCGGCCGCGCTGGCCCTCTGCGATGAGTGCCCCTTGCTGCCTGACTGCCGCCGCTGGCTCGCCAGCGAACCCCGCAGCCGCTGGGTCGGCTGGACCGTAGCCGGCCAACTCATCACCGCGGGCGCCTCATGAGGGTTCACGGGCTTACCGCGCCGGCCCGCGTACGCCGCACCGGTGCCGCCGACCGGCCGATCCAACTGCGCATCGGCTCGACCCATCGTCTCGATGACCGACGCCGAAGCGCTGCAGCTCGCCGACCAACTCGTCGACGCCGCCGAACACCAGGAGAAACAACCATGACCCGCCAATGCAACGAGATGACCGGCCAGACAGGCTGGTTCCGATCCCCACACATCTGGCCTCTACTGGCCGACGTCACCGAACACGAGCTGATCCTGACGCCGAGAGGCAACGCCGAGGCGGGGGTGAGTAAATGAGCCAGCAACCGATCGCACCAGGTCTCGACGACGCCCGCCGCGCTGCGGCCCTCATCCTCGCCGTCCACCGCGACGACGCCGACGGGCAACGCGAAATCCTCGCTGCCACCGCGGAGTCAGGCCGACCACTCGAGTTGATCATCCACCTCGCCCACCTCGCCCACTGGCTTGCGCCCGACCGTGTCACTGACCAACTCACCGCCTACCTGCGTCAACTCGCCCACGACGAGGCGAACTCGTGACCGCGATGCCGGTCCGCGGTGTCATCCTCAGCGGCGACGACGCCCTGTTCCTCGCCGCCGCGTTACGCGTGCTCGACCAACTGTCCGGCCGATCGGGCCTTGGCGCCCGCACACGCGTCCGCGAACTCGAACGCCAACTCGCACGTTCCGGAGAATGTTCCGAAGCCCCAACAACGGAACAGACTCCCGACACCGTTGTGTCACTGTCACATTCAGACGGCACCATCGGAACCGACCAAGCCGCACGGCTACTCGGATGCAGCCGAGAGAACGTCCGCGGACTCTGCCGCCGCGGCGCGCTCCCCGCCATCCAAGTCGCCGGCCGCTGGCAGATCCCCGCTGATGCCGTCACCGACCGACTCACAGAAAGGGCCACCCGATGCCGAACCTCGACGTCACGGTCTACGAAGGACGCGACCTCACCGCGCGTGCCACCGCCACCATCACCACCTCCCGCTTCGTGAAGATCAGCGGGAACCTCGCCGACGGCGACGTCGCCGCAGTCGCCCCCGCCGACGCCGGCGGCCGAATCGCAGGCGTCGCCAAATACGGCGGCGCCACTGGCGAACTCGTCGGCCTGGCCCGCGGCAACGCACGCGTCGTGAGGGTCACCGCCGGCGAATCCATCGCCGCGTTCGCCGAAGTCGAAGTAGGCGCCTCCGCCAAGGCCGTCACCAAGTCCACCGGAGTCGCCGTCGGCTACGCACTGACCGCCGCCACAGCCGACACCGACGCCCTCATCAGCCTCTACTGAACCCGGAGCCCCACACCATGACCAACATCCTGACCCCGCAACTCACCGACCAGCGCGTCAGCGTCGCGACGATCATGTCGCAGCCCACCTGGATTCGCGTCAAGATCGGCGAGCTCGCGGAGAACAACGAACTATTGAGCGTTTTCTACACCCCACTCGGCACCCCCGTGCAAGGCGGCGGCATCCTGCACCCGCGGCTGTCCGGCGCCGAACGCTACACCGCCGACGACGTCGTCGAACGATCAGCGGGCAACGAATACCAGCGCGTGCGGGCCGTCGACCCCGAATACCGACTCGCCCTCGTCCGCGACTACGGCGCCTCCGTCGAGATCACCGACGAAGAGATCGACCGAGGTGACATCTCGGCGCTCAACAACAAAATCCTGCAGCTGACCAACACATTGGTGCGCAAGCTCAACGTGAAGGCCCTCGCCGCGATCGACGACGCGAGCCCCGACACCATGCCCGCCTCCGAGGCGTGGGACACCCTGGTGACCGTCGGCCCTCCCGAGCAGCTGACCCCGAACGCCCAACGCCCCCTCGCCGACATGATCCGCACCAAGCGGCTGTTCTCCGACGACCGCCTCGGATTCGTCCCCGACACCCTGCTCGTCTCCGCTACCGACGCCGAGAACCTCGCCGTCGGCTACGGCGAGGAACTCGACAAGGTGATGACCGCCGCCGGCCTGACTCTGATGACCAACCCGTACGTCGCAGAGGGGCGCAACTACGTGCTGCAGAAAGGCAAACCCGGCATCGTCGGCTACGAACGACAACTGACCGTCGACATCATCGACGAGCGCAAGTACCGCCACAAGCTCATCCAGGTGTACGCGGTGCCCAGCTACGCCGTCGACCGGCCCCAAGCAGTCAAGGTCATCACCGGCACGGTGACACCGTGAGCCTCGACGTCGACGGGTTCCTCAACGCCGAGCAAGTCGAGGAGCACGGCCTCACCGACACCGTTGCCGCCGCCCACCACACCGAGCGCCGCCGCCACCATCAACGCGTCATCGACGCCGCGATCGCCGACGGCCGGCTGCCGCAGAGCCGCCGCAACTTCTGGCTCAACCACCTCGACAAACACCCGGCCGACGCGAAGTTCCTCGCCAACATCCACCCAGCCACGTCGATCACCGACATCAACTGGCCCGACCGATAGAAACATCGGCGTCAAACTCACCGCACACCTGGTTCTCCATCCCCAGGCCGCGGAATGCATGGCGGCGAGGGTTCTTCTCGCACCGCGAGGCCTTCCTCCCGCAGACCCGCCAGCGCCGACACGATGCCCCCGCGATACCGCCACACGGTCCGCGGGGGCATCACCACATCACCACGCCGACAAGACAGGTGTTGCCCATGCCCAAACAGCACCGCAAATCCACCACCGCCCGCGGACTGGGCTGGACCCACCAACAGAACGCCACCCGCCTCCGACGCCGCCACATCGACGGCACACCCTGCTGGTGGTGCAACCGGCCGATGTACCTCGAACGTGAACGCAACTTCGACGGCCAACCACTCGGCGCCGATCACAGCACCGCCCGCAGCCGAGGCGGACACACCGCCGACCGCCTGCTGCACCAAACCTGCAACTCACAACGCGGCGACGGCAGCCGAGACCACCAACGCCCAGCCCTCACCGGACACACGCCCCAACCCGCCGGCCCCACCGACATTGGCCACCTCGCGATCGACTGCTGGCCAGACTGACCCCACCCCCTCAAAGTCCTGGCAGGGGGGTACACACCTGACCCCGCCGGTGAGCCGACCCCGCAAAACCACCACCCAACGCGGACTCGGCTGGGACCACCAACAACACGCCCGCGGCCTCAAGAGCAAGCACGTCGACGGCACACCCTGCTGGTGGTGCGGCCGCCCCATGTACCGCGACCGCACCCGCAACTTCGACTACGACCCCACCAGCCGCGACCCCGCATCCGGCAGCCTCGCCGCCGACCACAGCCAACCCCGCGCACACGGCGGCACCAAAGCTGACCGACTTCTGCATGGACTGTGCAACAAGGAACGCGGCGACGGTAGCCGCGACGACCAACGCCCAGCCCTCACAGGCACCCAGCCCCCACGACCAACCCCCAACGACCTCGGACCCCTCGCCATCACCTGCTGGCCCTGAGAACCACACACAGCCCCCGCACAACCCCACCCAGCACCCCCACCCCCCTCAAGTCTTCAGAGGGGGGCCACCCTGACTGCCACGCCGGTGGTCAGGGATTTTTTTGCGCGGCACTCCTGCTTTCCGTGCAGAACGATGCGAAACCGTCACCGTTAGCCGCTACGGTGATCCGCATGGCGACGTCGGGGCTGGAAGTCACCTTCCACCAGGGGCGAGAGCGTGCACAGGTGATGCGTTTCACTCACACGCTCGACGAGGTCGTGCGCTCTCTACGCGAGATCGATCAGGTATATCTCGCCCGCGCAGCGCGCGCTACGTGGGTGCTCGCCTCGCTGGATCAGAGGGCAAACAAACTGGTTGTCCGTCTCGAGGCGAGCAACGTCCCCAACGGCCGCGGAGTTGCAGACATGCTGGTGCCTGCCGAGGCGTTCGTCGAAGGCGCAGAAACGCTCCAACAGATTGCCACAGTGCCCCGGCTATTCCGTCCGCACACGGTTACGCGCATGGCCCACCTCGCAGTTCCAAAGAGCGGTGTACAGACAGTGTCGGTGGCGATGTACAACGGCAGTCGAGGGCCGTCGGTCGAACTCTCGGACCTCGAGCGCCGATGCAGCCAACACGATCCTGTCCGCGTTGACGGCGTCGAAAATCGCTTTCGCGACCGGTCGGGTTTTCGGGGTGCGCGAGGTGCGCAAGGGGAAAGTACGTGCATGACAACGCGACTCGCGCGGTGCAGCCTTTCAGCATCTCCTAACGTGATGCGGCCGTGCATCGTCTGGGAGGTGACCCTCGAGGACGAGCTCGCTGAGCTCGAAAGCGAGGCCGCGGACACGTCTAGGGCACGCAAACGACCGGAATAGCTGACTGAGTCCGCTCCACACACGACGGTCACAACCGATCGACCAGCGATAACCGGAATGAGCGAACCTCGACGTCCTATCTGACTCGACGGTTCTCAGTGAATAGGTCAGGGGTTCGATTCCCCTGGGCGGCTCCATTGATGCATTTCAGAGAACATGTCTCGGCCCCTCGGCAGTGGCGATGGCTCCCCGATCCAACACTTATCCAACAGTTTGCCCTGATGCAGCAACCACTCAGACGATGGCAGCGCGTGTAGGTGCGCGCGCCGCGCGGGTCTCTGCCCGGGGTCGGCAAAGTTGCAACTTTCTGTCAACAAAGTTCACAGCCCATCGCCGCAGGTAGAGCTACTGGAAGTCAGCCGAACTCCGGCAAGGAGCAGGTTGTCATCAACAATCAGCGGTCCGGTGCAGCCCAGAAGGGCACATAGCGCATCACTCGCGGCCCCGCCGCGGGGTCGTATGGCGTGACCAGTTCGGCGTCGATAGCCTCCCTGATAATCCGCGAGGCCAGTGCCTTGTTTCGGTCGGAGATCCCGAACCGCTCACGAATGCTGGCGTTGTTGGTGGGCTCGTTGCTCACGTACCTGAGGCAGGCGTGTTGGTAGACAGCGGACACCCTCTCCGGTTTGTCCATCTTCGTCAACGACTTAGGAGCGAAGATCGTCACTCGGGTTTGCTGATCTCGAACCTCGATCTGAGCAGGAGGCAGCTGATGGAACTCGATCTCGGACGCCACCTTGTCCCAGCCGCTACCGCGCTCCTCCGCAACGCCAATCTTCCGCATTGACGCTGCCAGAAACTCGTTGCGCGATCGCGCAGGCAGGTCAATGAACCGCAACGGGTCGAGGAGTGGGACACCCGGGTTCGTGATCTCCATACGATCATCGAAAATCTCCACCATAGGAGCGGTGCCGGTGATCGTGAGGTCTTGGTGGATCAGCGCGTTCGCGACCAGTTCTCTGATGACCAGTTGCGGAAATCTCAGTTCATCCATTCGCAGGCCATCCTGGATTACTTCACTGTTTGGCAGTTGGGCGGCTATGTAGGCGACCAGGCCCTGAAATCCGGAGGCGTATCCGCGGTGCCCGACTTGTTCCTTCTTTGCCTTAATTCTGGATGTGCCGTCATAGAGGATCACTCGTGGCGCTTTCCTCGCCAACCGCGGGAAATGGTCGATGTCACGCGCATACAGCAGGCCGCCACCGTTCGTGATCTGCCATTGAGACTCCACGTCGTGGCGTATCAGACCAGCATTCTCGAGTGCCTCGATGATCGCTGACCGGCTTTCTGGCAGCGGAGCTTTGTGAAGTGCGAAGAAGGCCGGGTAGTCGAGGAGTTGAACGATGTCTTCCACGGCCAGGTCACCTTTCGCCGTACCCTGCTCGAACGAATACGCCTCGAGCGCCCGCCACAGGCGCCGTTGGTGGTCAGGATGACTATTCAGCGGCTTCTTGTATGAGCCGATCCGGACGTACGGAATGTTCTTGAATGTGACTGGATGCTTGGACGCGGCGTCCACCCTCATGACGACCAGGTCCTTGCCCGCCTCCTCGACCGAATGCAGCGAGAAGTCGACATGCGGGTTCAGTAGTCGCAGTAACCACGGACGCAGGTCCTCGCTTCCCTTTTTCGCACTTTCCGGTCGAAATGACGTACCGACTATCGCGTGGGTTTCGTCGTGAACGCCCCAGACCATGAACGCCGTTTCCTGACCCGCGATGGCCGCGGAGTTGGCTAACGCAGAGATATACTCGCCGATCTCGACCGGATCCGCATTGTCGACCTTGAACTCCACCCACTCGTTCTCCCCCGAGAGCGAACGGAGCCGGTGCACGAGCGCACGCATGTCGTCGGGGTTGTTCCAATCCATACCGTTCATGATCGCCCAAGTCGCTCCCGAGTCACCTTCCAGGAGGCTGCCCGGGAAAGCTGGGGTGCATATCGACGAGGAAGAAGAAGGTTCGCGGACGTCGGCTAACCTCTTTGTGTGGCTCCGTCAGGCAATGCGTGGATCAGCCGGCAGGTCGGACTTGACGAGGCCGTCGAGATAGTCGCCAAGTGGCTCCGTGAGACTGGGCATGACTACCACCGGCGGGCCCTGCTGATTCCACAGAAGGGCGATCTACGACACCCAAGCCCAGCGATTGAGCAGTTCATTGCGAACCGCAACGTGGGCAGCAGCAAGAGCATGACAGCTCGGCCAGGAGGTCCGGTGCTCGCATTGGTCCCCCGATCAGAGCTGCTCGCCGACGCGATGCGTCTGGCCGACGGGAACGCCCTCGGTGTCGTCGAGCACGGCGAAGGTGAAGTTGCCGGCTGGGCTGCCGCGACGGGCGCAATCGACCTCAGCACTGGCATACCAGCTCCCGACATCGATTCGGATCTGCGCGAGGCCATGGAATCGGTGCACGATGCCGGCTACAACGGCTACTCGGTCAGAGACTCTTTTCTCCGCAAGCGGATCGATGAGGACGTGCGCATGCTGGTCGACGCAGGTTTCCCGTTCGGGTTTGTCGGGAATTACCTCGTCGGGTTGGGAGCGGGTGGCCACCGGCTTGAGGGGCTTGAAAAGATCTACCGCGAGTACGAGCGTCCGTAGCGGATTCGCTGCCGGCACCATCACCGGGACCCGCTACATTCGTCGATGTATAGAGACATTCACCACCGTGGCACGTGGCTGCCCTTCGTGCCGTCTTGGCTGACACTTCATCGACGGGAGTTGACACGGTGCGCCGAGCACCCAGTACGCAACGCGCCTGGAGGAGAATCGTCACTATGAGTAACTGGATTGCTGGCGCGGAAGGTTTCGCCCGACGTGCAATCTGGGAGGGGTACCTCGGCCCCGTCCAGGTGTTCTACGACTTCATGCTGACGCTGCAAGGGTTGCCCGGCTGGCCGCCGCTCGAGGACGTCGTCGCCGAGGAAAGCCTCACCGACTTCGTCGTCCGACGCGACGAGACACTCGCCGCCATCGATCGTCGCGAGGTGGCGATACCACCCGTATTCGAAGCGCCGGGCGTCGCGTATCTGTTGTTGCGCGCCGAGGACGTCGAGGACAACTCGGTGGTGACCCTGGTGCGCCGACCCCACATCGCCGATAGCCGGACTGCACATGACCACTGGCGGGTCCTCGCGGTTGGTGAGCTCGTCGAGGCCGAAGACATCGCGATCGCGTGACCGCTACCGCCGGCGGTGTCGTGACCCCCGGACCCGGCTGCGGGCTCCGCGCCGGCCTCTCACCGTCACCGTAGGGCTCATCTCCGGCTGCTCTTCGCGCTGCGACGGCACCGACCGCAGCACCGACCCGACGTGCATGGTGGCCGCGGTCGGCCCGCTGACTCGTAGCCGGGGTGTTCGTTGCGCCCATGCCCAGCACTCTCGGCGCACCGGGCATCCGACACAGGTCGCCGCCACCTCGCGGTGCCGCTCGTCGGCGGACGCGTAGCCCAGCGTCCGGTGACTGATGTCGGGATCGAACAATCGCGGATGCGATGTGCAGGCCGCGCCGTGAAGGTCAGCCGATCCGGCAAGGATCTGTTCGAGCAGGCTCACCACGTCATAGCTCGCCGGCCTCGCAGTGCGCCGAGCGGCGCCGGTAGTCGAGCCAGTCATGCGGTGATCGACCCCGGTCGTAGTGTGTCGGTCATGGTCCGATGTACCTCCGCATCCGACGCTTGCGGGCGGCGTCGACCTCCTGCGCGATCTGCTTGCCGCTCTTGCCGTCCGCGTAGATGTTCACGACCATCGGCGGCAGATCGCGAACGAGGTCTGTGAGGTTCTTGGTGACAGCGCCGTCCTCGGCACCGGTGCTCGCCGGATTGTCCTGCTGGTATTGGGAGATCGCCGACAGGATCGGTGGTGTCCCGGAGTATCCGAACGTGTCGAACACCGCCCCCAGTTGGCCGCCGAGGAACGCGTCAGCCACCCCACCCACACGGCTGCCGATGGTGGTTTGCGCCTTGCTGTTGTCGTAGCCGCCCAACAATCCGGGGGTCGCGGCGATACGGTCGTCGATCGACGTCACCAGCGGCGCCCGAATCGCATACGCGGGCAGATCAGTGAGACTCGACGGCAACGACTCGTTGAGCCCCTGCCGCTTGTTCATCTTGTTCTGCTCGGTCGCAGCCTTTTTCGCGGCCGCCTTCTCATCCTTGGCGCGGGCCTCCCCGATCGCGGTTTCCGCGATCTGCGCTTTCTCCGTCGCCGACGTCACCTTGTCGCGGGCCTTGCTCACCGCGGCCTCCGCGGCGGCGATCTCCGACGGCGACGACTTCGGATCCCCACGCACCTGATCGAGTTTCGCCTCAGCCTGCTCCTGACGGTCAGTGGCGGCGGCCACCGCATCACGGGCCTTGGCTGCCGCCAACTCGGCGCGCGCCTCCCGCGTCGGATCATCACCCAACTGGGCGGCACTGTTCGCCTGCCCCGTCTTCGTTTTCGCCTGATCCACCGCATCCTGGGCGGCATCGACAGCCCGCTGCGCCGTTTGGATGCGCTGCGACTTCGCCGCTGACTGTGACGCCCGCGCCTTCGCTGTCTTCCCGTCGATCGGCGCATTACGGGCCTCGTCGAGCCGCATCTGCGCGACCCGCAACTTTTCGGTCGCCGCGGCCTCGGCACGTTTCGCGTCGGTGACCGCCTGCTGCGACTTCAACGCCTGCGCGGTCGACGCCTCCCCGGACACATCACCGGCCGACGGAACCACATCGCTACCCGCCGACAACCCCGACGGCGCACCAGCATCCACCCCCGCCGTGTACGCACCCGTCGGCACACCACCACCGGCGACCATCGCGGCGGGCCAGTTCTCCACCCACACCGGGGTGATGCCGTTCGACTTCGCCGCGGCCGCCGAACCGATCGACGACGTACCACCTGCGTTGCCGTAACTCGCCCCGCCCGACGACCCGCCACCGCCGCCGGACCCGAACGGGCTGCCCGCCAAATCGACACCCGGTGTCGCGGTGGTTGGCGCCCCCGCATCCAGACCACCGAAATACTCGGGCGGAAGGTGGGCGTGGTCGGTGAAATCGGGGTGGTTGGCGCCGGCCGCCTGACCACCGAACTGGCCGTCGCCGCGCGCCCCACCCATCTCGAAGTTGGTGCCATCGGGCAGGGTGGCGGCGGTGTGCCCGCCGTACGGGCCGCCGTTGTACCAGCCCACGTTCAGCGACCCTGCCGGCCCCAACCCGGGTTGGAAGCCGCGGGCGGCGAGCTCACCGGCCTCCGATGCGGTCGCGAAGCGGGATCCGAACGGGTCTCGGCCGGTCGCATAGTTGGCGATCGCCGACACCGCACCCGAGCAGTCACCCCAGTTGACGCCACCCCACTCGTACGGTTTGCCCTCCACACCGCGCGCGAAATTGACCAACTGGTCGGCCGACACCTGCCCACCACCAGCGAACCCCGGGAGCAGTCCAGCGAGGTCGCCGTTGCGGGTGTTGCGGTAGTCGCCGGTGACGACAGCCCGCACAAACTCTGGTGACGGCGTCCACCCCCGCCGGATCGCCTCGAGGATCGGCAGTGTGCGGCGGTTGACGACCCGTTCGGGTTCCACGTATTCGCCGTCGGACAGCCGCGACAGGATGCTGTCGGAGGTGCCGGTGCCGGGCCCCGACGTCCGACCACCCCGCCGGTAGTCTTTCACGGGCCCGCCCGTCGCGTATCCGGCGATCAGGCCACCGCCGGCGTGCCCGCCGAGGAACCCCAGGCCCGGGATTTTCGAGATGATCCCCTTGACCGCGTTGAACCCGGACTCGATTTTGCTGAAGATGCTCGACAGGGTGTCCCACACGCTGGAGGCGACATCCTTGACCCAGTTGAACGCCCCGGCCACTATGTCTTTGAATCCGACCGCAGCGTCGCCGATGCGTTGGAACCCTCGCTTGAAATGCTCATAGATCGGCGAGATGAAGTCCCACGCCGCCGAGATCGCATTCTTGATGCCGTCGAAGGCCGGCACAACCGCGTTGTTCCACAACCACATGACGACCTCGACGACCTTGTCGATCGCCGACTTCCACGCGTCGAAGATGCCCTTGATGATGTCCCAGGCCACCCCGATAGCCCGCTTGATGCCGTCCCAGGCCGGCACTATTGCGTTCTGCCACAACCAGACCGCAGCATCACCGACCCACTTCACGGCGTTCTTCAGGGCCTCGAAGATCGGTTTGATGAACTCCCAGGCCGTCGACAGCGCCGACTTGATGCCGTTCCACACGGTGTCCCAAATCTTGCGGCCGGTCTCGGTCTTGGTGAAGAACGCCCACAACGCGACCGCCAACCCGGCGACGAGCGTGCCGATCAGGATGATCGGGTTGGCGCGCATCGCGATGTTCATCAGCGTCTGCGCCGCGGTGATCGCTTTCGTCGCAGTCGTCCACAGCTTGAACGCGCCCGCGATACCGACGATGGTGGGTGCGAGCTGGATCAGCATCGGCAGGATCGGCGTGACGAGGCGGATGATGTCGGCGAACGCGTCGCCGAGACCGGTGATCTGTGGCGCTGTCTGGCTGATGCCGCGGCCGATGGCCTCGATCGCTGGTGTCAGCGCCGGCCCCAGAGTCTTGGCGAGCTCCGCGATGATCGGCGCTACCTGTGTGCCGATCACCTCGACCACCTTCAGGAACACCGGCACGATTGCGCCCATCGCTTCACGCGCCGAGGTGAAGAATGTGGTCAGCGCGTTCTGACCGCCTGCACTGTTGGCGAACTCCGACACCTGCCGCAGCGACTGCAGCAGTCCGCCGAGCAGGTCACCGCCGCCAGCGGCCGAAGCCGCCCGGAAGACACCGCCGAGGATCGATCCGACTGTGCCAAGGACCTGCCCGAACTGGGTGGCCAGATCGACGGCGTTGCGGAAGAAATCGGCGATCTGACCTGACTGCTGGGCCTCGACCAGAAAGTCCGACAACGATCGGGTAGCACCAGCGATCCCGTCGGTCATGGGGGAGAACACGGCCAGCGCGCCCTGCGCTACGGCCGCCAACCCGGGCAGCAGGTTGCCGAGTGCGCTGCCGAAGTTGGCGCCGATGTTCGCCGCCCCCGCCAGGATCGCCGACAACGACTGAAACCCGGCCGTCGAATCCATGAACGCGAGCGCCGATTTCGCGCCCTCGTTGAAGCCGTCAGCGATCGTGAGCATCGCATCCCGCACCGCCGGGAGGTAGCGGTCCAGGGCGGCCAGCCGGTCCCCCAACCCGGCGAACAGTGCGTCCTGCACAGCCAACTGGGCGCCCGAGTTTTTCCACTCCGCCACCAACCCCTGCACCGCAAGCACAGTCGACTGGGCTTGTGGTGCGAGTTTCGCCAGCGCCTCATTGAATTTGTCGGCCTGCTCGGGGTCGAACGCGTTCTTGAACGCCTCCCCCATCCCGGCAAACGCCACTTTGAGTGTGGCAGTGGTCGCGGCGACCGCAGTCAACCCGGCGACACCGGCGCCGGCGGCAGCCCCACCCACAGCGAACAGGCCGGCACCCAACGCCGACACCAGCGGCACCAGCGACCCCACCGACACCACCGCAGCCCCAGCAAGGCCGGTCCACTTCGCGAACGACAACGACGCCTTGGCCGCCCCATCCGCCATGTCGGCGAACGGGTTCCCCCGCTGCCCACCCAACCGTTGCGACGTCTGCTGCACCCGATCCAGATCACGAATCAGGCGGGTCACCGAATCGTTGTCGATATCCAGGCGCACCTGCAGTGGGTTGCGATCCAACCACGTCTGCATCTGGGCGTGCACCCGGCGGAGGTCGGCGAACGCCTGCGTCGAATCGATGTGCAACTGCACCGACACATCCGTGTCGAGCGCCCGCCGAATCTGCTGCCCAGTGCGTTCGGCGTCGCGCCGCATCTTCCCGAACTCACGTTCGTAATGCGATGCCGTCTGTTGAGCTTGCCGTTTAGCGTGCTTCTCGAGGCCGTCGAAGTGGCGTTGACAGGCGCGCGTGGCCACAGCCACCGACTGTGTGAGTCGGCGCCGCAAATCCTCGTCGATGTCGCCGTAGTCGAGGCTGGCCTCGACGGACGCCTCAGCCCACGGTGCAGTCAATGTCGCGCTGGCCTTCCAAGCCCGGTCGCCCGGCCCACGGCCAGCAGCGCGTTACTGTTCGAAATTCAGAGTATCGCCAGTCCCCGACACTCCCCAGGTCTTCGAACCGCGCGTCTCAGATACGCGAGTTTGGGTCGAATTTCGGGCCCGATATCGAACCTTGCCCCCATGATGGGAACAACGTTTACGCAGGCCAGGCACTTTAATCGGTCAATAGAGGATACAATGCGAACCGTATCCTCCTGTGCCACAATTCTTTTCAAATCCATGAACGTGTCTTACGCTTTGCGGCATGACGATCAGCGAATACGGCAGCGCACCTTCAGGGACGTCGGAAACTGCCCGTGAGGCGAGGGCTCACTTGTCCCTCGCCTCACGGGCCGCGCGCATCCAAGCGGAGTCATCATCAGCCGTCACTCACGGCGCGGCGCCGAGCGACGAACACAACCATGGCGGAGAGGACACAATGAACGACCCTGAGGACACAATGCCCGGCAACGACCAGTGGTGGGACGACGAACAGACCTACAACGACACGGCGGTCTACCGGTCTGCATGGCTGCTGCAGCTGCCGTTCCCCGCCGAAACCCGCTCAGCCGGCGGCTACCGGCTCGGCGTGCACCTCGAGTACGAGTCCGACATCAACCTCACATCGAGCCTGTCTCTGGCGATCTGGAACGAACTCGCCATATCGCTCTCCGCCCAAGAAGCTGGCGACCTCGCCGCCGCCCTGCTACGCGGCAAAGGCATCATCGACGCCGAGTTCGACGCCGGCCTCGCCCTACTCACCGAGGACGGCACCGCATGACCACCGACCAATGGGGACTCAGCCACGGACCGGCCACCTACGTCGGACTGCTCGAGCGACAGTCGCTGCGCTGCCGGATCGTGCGCTTCCGCAAAGACAGCGTGGTCGTGCGATGGGCCGACGGCACCACCGACACCGTCCATCCCGACAACCTGCGACAGGACCCAGCATGAGACCCGCAATCCAATCCCGCACCAGCCTCCTCGACACCTGGTCACGCCCGATCGACCGTTGGGCTGATCGCTCCCGCGCCGGCGGAACCGCCGAATCGACCGTCCGGACCCGCTGCACCTGCCTACGCAACCTCGCCCGAGCCATCCAGGACGACACCGGCGACCCGACGCAGGTGACCGCCGAGGTGCTGCGCCGCTACATCGACGCCCGCACCTGGCAACCCACCACCTACCGCAACAACGTCAAGGCCATCCGCGCATTCTTCCGACACCTCCACGAGCAGGGCATCATTCCGGTTGATCCCGCCCGAACACTGCCAGTAGCGATCGGCGCGGCCGGTGACCAGCGCTTGCGGGACCGCGCATCCGCCAACCCCGAACGGCCGCTCACCGGCCCTGCACCACTCCCAGTCCCTTCGGCGTGGGCGTCGTGGATGGAGAGCTATCGCCGCTACATGCGAGCCGGCGGACAGACATCTCCCTCGGTGACCACCCGCATGCAGCAACTCGGCACCCTCGCACGCTGGATCGACCCCATCGAACCCGGCGAGGTCACCCTCGACGACCTGATCGACTACATGTCCGAGCGCGACGACTGGAAACCCGAGTTTCGTCGGTCCGTGCGAGGCAGCATCCGCGCGTTCTACGCGTGGGCGGTCGTCGACGGCCGCATCGAAACCAGCCCCGCCAATCACCTACCGCGCGTGAAGGCTGGCCAGAGCGATCCCCGACCAGCCAGCGAGCGCGCATACGCCGACGCCTTCACAGGCGCCGAGGAACGCATCAGGCTCATGATGCGGCTGTCCGCCGAACTCGGGCTACGCCGCGCCGAAGTCGCGTGCGTGCATGCCAGAGACCTCACGCGCGCAGACGAGGGATGGCAGCTCCTCGTGCACGGCAAGGGCGAGAAGGACCGCATGCTGCCAGTGCCCGACGGTCTGGCCGCGGCGATCCGAGCCGAGCTCGACGGGCATGTCCGCTATCTGTTCCCCGGCCTGGACGACAAAGGCCATCTGTCGCCGCGCCGCGTGGGTGAACTGGTCCGCCGACAACTCGGCGACACGTCGACCACCATGCATCAACTGCGGCACCGCTTCGCGACCCAGGCGTACGCGACGAGCCGCGACCTACTCACCCTGCAGCGACTGATGGGTCATTCATCGGTCGCGACGACTCAGCGTTATGTGGCGATCGATGACTCGACGATGCGCGCGGTCGTCAACGCCGTGTCGCAACACGGTCCGCGTCATCTCAACATCGCAGGCTGATGAGGGCGAATCATGACCACCACGGTTGAACCCACCCACATCGATCGGTGGGCTACCCACATGTACGCCGAAGGCAAGACTCGGCGCACCGTCCAAGACCGCACAGGAACAATGCGGAGGTTCGAACGCGACAGCGGAATGTCCCTGCTCGACGCAACAACCGGCGACCTCGCGATGTGGCTCGGTCGACCCGATCGTGCAGCGGTCACCAAGAGCGTGTTCCACTCCCACCTGAAGATGTTCTATGTCTGGGCCATCGGCCAGCACCTGCGCGAGGACAACCCGATGACGACCATCAAGGCCCCGAGACGTCCGCCCGCGCATCCCCGCCCGATCGCGCCCGAGCAGTACGAGCATCTCGTCGACACGGCCGACCGAGCCGACCTCAAGGCGATGCTGTTGCTGGCAGGGCTCGCTGGTCTTCGGGTCGCCGAGATCGCCCGGTTCGCTGCACGCAATCTCAACCTCGGCACCAAGACCATCGAGATCGCCGGGAAGGGCGGCGGCCGCTACGTCATTCCCGCCCACCCGCGACTGATCGAGCATGCCAAACAGATGCCCGCCTCTGGGTATTGGTTTCCGTCGCAACGTGCACGCCACCTCGGTGGCCGTGAGGTCAGCATGCGGCTGCGCCTGCACATGCTTCACAATGGTGTCCCCCACACGACCGCCCATCAGTTGCGGCACACATTCGGCACCCGACTGGTCAACGAAGGCGCCGATCTGCGAGTCGTGCAGGAACTGATGAGGCACGCGACGCTGCAGACCACCGCGATCTACACCGCTGTCTGCGACGAGCGGAAACGTTCAGCAATCGACCGCCTATAGATCAGATCATCCATTTGGACGATTCCAGGCAAACACGTGATCGCCTGTCGGGCCTCGCGATTACGATCCCGCTCGACCTACTCGGATTGGAGAACCCCCACTATGACCGGACCCGCTCTCAACCTCGTACCCATCCGCAAGCAAGGCGCCTGGGGACTGTGGTGGCTGTGCGTCATCACCTTCGGCATCTACTACCTCGTCTGGTACCACCGCATCAACCGTGAACTCGCTGCTTTCGTCCGCGAGGATCACGCCGCGTGGGGTCGCTGGTGGTCGCAGATCATCCCGTTCTACGGGCTGTACGGGCTGTCGAAGACGGCCAAGCGTCTCAACGACGCGCACGCGATGATCGGGTCGCCGACGCGGGTGTCGCCGGTGATGACGTGGCTGTGGTCGGGTCTCTGGTTCGCGTCGACACCGCGGTATGTGCAGCGGCGGATCAACACCCTCGCCGACATTCAGGCCAGCCATCAGGTCACCCGCCCCGCAGCAGCCTGACGGCGCGGATCGGGTCTCAGCTTCACGGGTCTTGACCGCGAAGTACGCCTGCGCCGCCGCCACCTCCGCCTTGTTCGGATCGCCGTTCATGGCCACGAGGTACGCCGCAAATCGTGTCAGTTCGAAGTTCTCCGCGTCTGGCCCCGGAGACCCGGTGACTTTGCGGGATACCGCAAAGTCACGATCGACGTCGTGCCCCTGGTTGCGAGCGGCTTTCATCGCACGAGTGAGCGGTACAACAAAGTTCCGCCAGGCGCTGTATCCCATCAGCGGCATTAAGTCACGAGCCGACCAGTACTCGGTGCCGCCCTCTCGCGTCTGACGGATCGCGTCGAACGCGCGAGCACAGGGAGTGGGTGACAAGCTGTCACTGACTCCCCTTTGCGTTGGAGGTCACCCCCCGCGGTTCCCCAGGTAGAGAGAGCGATCACTTGCCGCGGCGGGTGTTCACTTCTCGCATCCTGGCGGCGAGGTTGGCCCTGTAGCCGTGCCGCCACGCGACCGCCAAATGCCCGCGCCCAGTGAATGGATTCACGGCACCCACCTGGGCGCGGCGACCAGCATCACGGGCCGCGAACATCTCCGCAGCACTCGGCCGGTTCACACCGCCGCATCCTCGGTGAACATCTCCGAAGAGAGCTCATGGGCGCGCTGACAGTCCAACGCTCGCTGCACCTGAGCCGGATACCAACGGGCGTTCCCCGACCCGGTACGGACGTCGTCGGCCATCAGCCCCGAGGCGATCGCCCGCAGACTCTGCCCACGCGACGCCTCGCCGATGATGCGCCGCAACACATCGTCACCGAGCGCAGTCGGCTTCCCGAGGCGCACCCCAGCCGCCTTGCGCGCCGCCAGAGCGTCCCGAGTCCGCTGCGAGATCATGCCGCGCTCAAGCTCGGCGAACGTCATGATCATGTGCGCGGCGGCCCGGCCGTGCGGCGTGCTGGTGTCGGCGGCCATGTCGCAGGTGACCAGCTGCCAGCCCTCGCGGGTCGATCGGTCCAGCAGAGCCGCAGCGTCGGTCATCGACCGCGACAGCCGGTCCAGCTTGGCGGCCACCAGGATCGCCGCCTTGCGGTCACGCACCGTGGTGAGCGCGTTCGTCAGGCCCGGCCGCTTCGCCGGAGCAATCCCACCGGAGATGTCGTCGACGTCCCAGCCAACGATGGTCCATCCCTGCCGCTGCGCTTCCGCTTCGATCGTCGCCCGCTGCGCGGCGAGGCCGGCACCCGATGCTGCCTGTTCTTCGGTGGACACGCGCACGTAGGCGACAGCAGTGTTCGGCGGTGCAGACGCGGCGTTGCGACGGCGGCGGCCGGGGATTGGGTTGGTGGGTGCACTCACCACCCCACTGTAACACTGACGGTCGTCACCGTTACGTGTTACGGGGCCACTGTTACGGTTCGCGGTCAGCGACGGCACGCAACGCGAGGACTGCACCTTCGATCCGTGTGGCCTCACGTTCAGTTGCCTTGACCTCGCCGGCCTCGATCAGCGTGAGTATCCGCTCAAGGTATTCGGCCACAGTTACGGCGGTGGCGAGCCGTTGCGTGGGCGGGCCGGTGAAGGCCGCGCCCAGCGCCTCGGCCGCGATCGAGCGTGGTGTGTCCACGTCGGTCACGCTACTCACGATGCTGATCACCCCGCTCGTACGACCGGTGCGCCGGCGCCGACGTAGGTCCAGGGCGAGTCGATGTCGGCTCGGCGGTAGAGGTAGTGCTCGACCTGCTGCTCTGACAGCAGCTCTGACAGTGCCTCGATGGCGTCGCGGGACTCGATGATCTCGACACCCTGCTCACCGAACATCAGCTTCCACAGGTTCCGATTCATGACGTGAGTTTCCTTCCGATAAGTCCGGTCTAGGTGTTGGGGATCGCGGAGAACCGCAGCCTGCCTGCGGTTTCGATGTACGTGTGGGCCGGTGGCTGCTCAGCCGCGCGTGCCCGATCGACCGCGGCGACCTTGCCCGGGTCGGTCGGGAACCGATCGCCCGGCCAGGGCAGCAGTTCCTCCGCCGCGTCGACGATCGCGGTAGTGACGTACTCGAAAGGGCACAGGACGTCGCCATCAGCAGCCTGTTGCCAGTAGCGAGCGCCGTCGATGAACTCACGGAGCGCGTCGCGCACTTGGCCGTCCAACCGTTCCCACGTACCGGTGTCCGAATCCCAGGTGTGGAGTATTCCGAGGATGCGGGCGATGCCGCGCCCTTCGCTGGTGTAGCACTGCTCGGCGACCCACACCTGGGCGACCGACAGCGGTTCGAGCGGAGAAGGCAAAGCGTTCTGTTCGCCACGGCGCGCCCACGTGGGTGGAGGGTCGGTCGGGCGGGTGCGGATCGGCGCATCTGCTGGGGCGCGGTAGAAGGTGCGCAGGATCTCGCGAGCAGCCTGCTCGAGTGCGTCGAGGCGGCCACGGAGACGGTCGGTGGGCCATCCGGCAGCCGCAGCGTGTTCGGCGAGCTGTGCGCGGAACTCAGCGGGCCGAATCGGCTGCCACGTGTAGTAGCGGCTGCGACGCACTGGGGTGCCGTGTCCGTCGGAGCTGACACCGGCTGCGTGAGCCCAGGCGGCGGCGAGTTTCCACGGGTCGAACCGATGCGGCGCCTCGGTGGGCGGGGCCGGCTCCACGGCCTGTTCTTCAGTGTCAGCGTTGCTGATCGGGTGTGTTGGGTCTGTCATGGTGGGTTGGCCTCTCGAGTGTCGGCGGAAGATCATCGGCAGCTTTCGGGGTCGAAGACGGACCGGCGGGTCGCCGGATAGGTGTGCTGCGCGGACGCGGTCAAATTGCCTCGACCTGGTGCATGGCCGGCTTCGACGATGCGCGACAGCGCTTCTCGCAGAACGGTGACGAGGTCCGCGTCGCTCTGGATAAGAGCTGCAGCCACCCCGATGGTCTCGTCGATCTGCTGACGCGTCCGAGCGACGACGAGATCGCTGGCGAGCGCTGCGCCAACCTTTCCCGGATCGTGGCGGCCTTCGGCCGGTGTCTTGTGTGTGGGTGTCCTGACGATGTGACTGTTCATAGGTGGTCGTCCTGATGTCGGCTGCATCGTTCTCCGTCGTTGTTGACTGCTTGCTGGCAGAGGCGGCCGTACCGGGTGGGTGCTCCGCATCGGCTGGTGATGATTGGGGCTAGGTGCTGGCGGTGTGTTCCGTATATGCGGCGTCGTGCTGCTCGAATTGATATGGCGTTCTGGCGTGCCTGGGGTTTGGGTCTGCCATGTTCGTCGAGGTTGTCGAGGTCGATGAACTCGTCGGTCACTTCGCCGTCGGTGGTGTAGCTCGGTATCGCGCTGACGTGGTCGAGCCAGGGTTCCTCGACGCGGCAGCGGTCGCTTTCGATGGCGGCGCGCCTGCGCATGTCGGCGAGCTTGGCGGGCTGTTCGCGCTGTGCTTCCTCGATTTGCGCGAGGAGTTGGCGGGCTGCGGCAGCGCCTTTGTTGATGAGGTTCATGTCGGCGGCGTGCTGGTCGGTCATTTCGGGTTCCTTTCGGTGGTGATGGCGCCGAGGATTTCTCGGGCCGGAGGGTGTTGGAGGTAGGTGACGGCCCGGCGGAGGGCCGCGAGGGACCAGCGGCCGAGGAGTCGGTGGTTGCACCAGTGGCAGAGCAGGCCGCGGACGTCGCCGGTGGTGTGGTCGTGGTCGACTGCGAGTCGGCGGGAGCGGGTGGGTTTCTTCCAGCAGATGGCGCAGCGGCCGCCTTGGGCGATGAGTAGGCGGTCGTAGTCACCTGGGTCGAGGTCGAAGTCGCGGACGACGCGGGTCTGGTGTTCTCTGGCGGCGACGATCTTCTGGCGGGTGCGGTGGTGTTCGAAGCAGCGCGGCCCGGGCCATCGAGCTTCGAGTGTTGATTCGGGTGGGCAGTCTTTGCAGCGGCGGGGAGTCGTCATAGCCGACCTGCCGATTCTTCCGCTGTTGAGGTCGATCTCAGTCGCAGAGTCTCATCCCGGGCCACCCTAAGGGTGGTGGCCCGGTGAGACTGAGACCGTTTCGGTGAGATTCGCGTGAGACCTGCGTGAGACTCGTGAGACATCAGCGGCCACCCATCTGCTGACGACCCAGCTCGGTACCGACGTATGCTGGCCGCTTCTCGGTCCCGATGTTGCGGACAAAACCTTTGCCTTGCAGCGTTTTTAGTGCTCGGAAGACTGATGCCCGGCTGGCCTCTGACAGCTCGATCAGGACGCTGGTGGACAGTCCTGCGCTGGTTGGGGCGGTCTCAATGGCGTCCCACACTTTGGTCTCACTGGCCGTGAGATTTTGGCCTTGAGTCTCATCGTCGATTGAGACTGTTACGAGGGTGCGACGTGCGGTTTCTCTGACACCGGGCATCAGGTCCTGAGACACCGTGTGGTGCACCATGCGGAACTGGTGTTCGCAGCCTGACGGGGCGTCCTTGTGCTTCTCGCACTTCACTTTCGCGATGAGGTCGGCGCCCTCCATGCGTAGGTCGGTCCACACTCCGCCGTCCCAGGCGGTGGAGCCGCGCGGGTTGGTGCCGTTGCGGCCAGCGTGGTGGATCGCGAACACTGTGCAGCCGGCCGCGGCTTGGATTCGTTCGGCCGCGGCGATCGCTCGACCCTGCTCGGTCGCGCTGTTCTCCTCGAGCCCGAGAGTGCATTTTGCGCGGGTGTCGAGGACGACGAGCCCGGCGCCGACTTGCTGCGCAAGTTCGCAGGCCTCGGATACATCGACGACGTCGTTGAGTTGGATCGGGCAGGGCAGGACGTAGAGCTGCCCGTCGAGGCGGGCCGGGTCGTAGCCGGAGAGCTCGCACCATCCGAGGATGCGCGCTCGCAGTCCGGACGCGCCCTCAGCTGCGACGTACACGACTTTCTCGGCGGCGGGTACCGCGTGGCCCTCCCAGTTCTCTCCCAACGCGATGGAGCAGCTCATGGCGATCGCGACGAACGTCTTGTAGCTGCCGGCGGTGGCGGCGAGTTGGGCGAGGGTGTCGCGGTAGAGCAGACCTTCGAGCAGCGGGGTCGGCGGTTCGAGGTCGGCGAGCTCTGACACGGTGAGCAGGCGATCTCGGAGCGGGATGCGCCGCGCCGCGGTCGACTCTTCCGGTTCGTCGGTCAGCGGCGGCACACCCGCGTACGGATCGTCGGGCTCGGATCGCTCGAGGATTTCGCGTGCGACCGGCGAGTGGTTCGGTTTCACGCGATCACTCCCCCGCGGTCGGCGACCAGCGCCGCGAGGTCCCGGTCGCTACCGCCGCGACGCCATAGCGCGCGGGCCACGGGCGCGGGAAGCATCGGCGTGAGACCCGCGGCGAGTAGCGCATCGACGGCGTGCGCCCATGCGTCCACCGCCGCGAGGGACGCGTCGTTTTCGCACCGATGAGGCCATGGGTCGACAACTCCCTCACCGCACGTCGGGCATTCGCCGATCGCGAGATACGAACGCGCTTCGCCACGTCGGCGGAGACCGGCGGCGAGTTCCCGGGAATTGTCGGTGTCCCGATTACACTGGTGGATACGCGTCGTCGAGTCGTGTGTTTCCGAAAGGGTCCCGGTTGCCTCGGGGCCCTTTCGCTGTGTCATGGGCATGGGTGTCTCCTGGTGGTGGGAGAACCCGGCCCACGGCCAGCAGTTCGATTGCGTGAAGCGACAGAGACGCAGGTCATCTGCGGCGGTTATCGGAGACTCTTCGGATCGGTGACGTTGTCCGCCAGCCACTCTCGGACATCTTCGGGTCGATAGCGGACAGACTTCGGGCCGATCTTCAGGTAGCGAGGTCCGCGGCATTCGCTGCGCCACCGAGCAAGGGTGGCGAGATGCACATGAAGAAACTCCGCGCAGACTTTCGGAGTCCAGACTTCATCATCGGTCCGATTCGCGGATGCGCTTGCGGCTAGATCGGTTACGGGCATGGGTGACCGCCTCAAAATCGAGGTTGATCGCCCGGCCCACGGCCAGCAGCGCTAACACCCGCAGCCTAACGCACCTTGTCGCTCTCACCAAGTAACCTTTGCTTAGTCGTGTCGGAAGGAACAGGCGAATGGCGAGACGACGCTTCGAGATCGGCGAGATCGGCAAGGTCACGCGCACCCAGCTCGAACCCGGTAAGTGGCGAGCGAAGTGCCGTGTTCGATGCCGCGATGGCCGTATGCGTCTCGTGCAGTCCGACGCTACGTCCGGTGCCCGGGCGGAGGCCGCCGTCGTCAAACGGGCAGCTGAGGTGGCAGTCTCGTGTGGCCGCGGTTCATCAGCTGCGCGGACATCTGAACTCGTCCCGACATCCACAGTGAGTGCACTGGGCGCGAACTGGATCGCGCGGATCGAGGACCAGGGCAAGGTGGCGCCGCAGACGATCGCCGAGTACAGGCGATATCTGGGCCTGATCGACAGTGGCGTCGGCGCCTTGCAGCTTCGCGAAGTCACGCCCGGCGCACTCGATTGGTTCGTCTCGCACGAGGCGCCGGAACAGGCGAGCAAGGCGCGCATGCTGCGGATGGTGTTGCGCGGCATGTTCTCTCTGGCGATTCGCATGGACGCATACGAGGGTGTGAACCCGGCGACCGAGGTATCTGTCGCGGAGTCGAAACGTGAAGCCGTCCGAGCACTCACGCTCGACGAGCTACGCGCCTACCGAGAGCGGGTCCGAGAGTGGGAGCAGGACACCGACCGCAATCCGCGCCAAGGTGGGCGTCGGCGAGCCCGCGGAATGCTCGATCTCGTTGACATCCAGCTGGCGACAGGTGCACGCATTGGCGAGTTGCTCGCGTTGCGCTGGACTGACATCGACCTGGAGGCCGCAACGCCCACTGCGACGATCAGCGGAACGGTCGTGCGCCTGCCGGGGCGGGTCGCCGACGGCGGCGGCCTCGTGCGTCAGACGCACCCGAAGACCGACGCGGGATGGCGAACGGTGACGCTGCCAGGATTCGCCGTCGCCACACTGATGCGCGTGAAGGTGTCGGCACAGCCGAACCCTCACGACGTGGTTTTTCCGAGTGAGCGCGGCACTCTGCGGGATCCGCACAACGTTCGCCGGCAGTTGCGGGATGCGCGAGGCGATGAGTTCGAGTGGGTGAAGCCGCACACCTTCCGCAAGACCGTGGCCACCCTCGTCGAGCGAGAGGCTTCGCTGGCTGACGCGGCCGCCCAGTTGGGTCACTCCGGTACCGAGGTCACGACCCGTCACTACGTCCAGCGCGCACAGATCGCCCCCGACCTGACACGAGTGCTCGACCTGCTGGCACCAACCACCGACAGCTGACGACGAGAGGAACAGGCACGTGCCCATCGAATGGAACTCAGGCTGGGAAGACCAGCTTGCGAACGCGATCGGCGGACAGCTCAACCAGGTGGGTGCCAGCCTTCAGAGCATGCTCGAGACCGTGTCCCACGACTTCTCCGGACATCCAGTCGATGACGTCCGATCTGCGCTGGCATCGAGGTGGGCGGAGGCGACCGGCGAGGCCTTCGCCGAGCCGGGCCTGACCGCCGCTGCCGAGGCCGTGAGCCGCGGCGGCCGAATCGTGATCGAGTCGGGAAGCGTCGTCGCGTACGAACCTGGCGAGTAGCTACGCGATCCAACACTTATCCATCACTTTCGCATCCATCTGCCGCTATCAATCACTATCTGATATGACCAGGGACGTTGCGATCCGGCGAGGTCAGACGCAACATTCGCAACATTCGATAGCGACAGATGGACGGGCCTCGGCAAGAATAGGTCAGGGGTTCGATTCCCCTGGGCGGCTCCACCTGGGACCAGGGTCCCACCGCCAAACGTCTGCCGATCACCGGATCCCGGCCGATGCGCCCCGATCAGGGGTGGTCGAATCCTCGTCGACCGAGTCTTCGCCCGCTGCGCCGAGCTTCTCCCCCTCGATGTCCACACGCGGGATGAGGCGATCCAACCACTTCGGCAGCTGCCAGGCTCGGTCGCCGAGCAGAGCCAACACGGCCGGGATGAGCGTCATCCGGACGAGGAAGGCGTCGAAGAACACCGCGGCAGCCAGGGCGAAGCCCATCGCCTTGATGAAGGCCAACTCCTGCAGCATGAACGCGGCGAACACCGAGATCATGATCGTGGCAGCGGCCGCAACGACTCGGGCGCTGTGGGAGAAACCTTCCGCGATCGCCTCGCGCGCACTACTGCCGTGGACATACGCCTCACGCATCCGCGACACCAGGAACACCTGGTAGTCCATGGCGAGACCGAACACGATCCCCACCAGCATGATGGGGAAGAAGCTGACCAGCGGCTGCGGCTCGACGAGTCCGAACCATCCGTCCGAGAACAGCGCGATCGTGACGCCGAACGTGGCGCCAACGGTCAGCAGGAACCCGACGGCAGCGGTCAGCGGCACCAGAATCGATCGGAAGACCACCATCAACAGCAGGAACGCCAGACCGACGACGATGATGACGTAGGGCAACAACGAACTCGACAGCCGGTCGGAGATGTCGATCTCGATCGCGGTCTGACCTGTGACACCGTAGGTGAGACCGCGTTCGGCGACAGCGGATTCCATACCACGCAACTCGTTGACCAGGTCGTGGGTCGACTGGTCGGTGGATGCGCTCTCCGGGATCACGGTGATGATCGCGGTGTCGCGGGCCTCGTTCAGGCCGTCCGCCCCGATGACCGCATCCGCCACGTCGTCCACACCGCGCACCTGCTGCAGCAGTTGATCGAACTCCTGCATCCGTTCGGTCGGATCGGCAATGCCCTGGCCGTCGACCACCATCACCAGCGGCCCGTTGTATCCCGCACCGAACTCGTCGGCGACCATTTCGTAGGCCTGCCGCTCCGGCGTCGACGGGTCCGCGGTCCCATCACCCGGGAGTGCCAGTCTGAGCCCGGAGATCGGAATCGTCAGGATCGCCAGAAGGACGACCACGGCAACGGTGACCACTGCCGGACGGCGCATGACCAGTTCCACCCAGCGTCGGCCGTTGTGGCGGCGTTCGACCTCGTTCGGGGCGACGTCGGGTGCGTTGAGGAATCCCAGCCGACCGCCGAATGCCCTGCCGCCGAACAGTGCGAGTACCGCAGGCAGAAGGGTGAGCGCCACTGCGACGGCCACGGCCACCGTGCCGGCGGCCGCGATACCCATCGCCGTGAGGAAGGGAATGTTGACCACGGCCAGCGCGGCCAGCGCGATGAACACGGTCAGCCCGGCGAAGACCACCGCCGACCCGGCCGTGCCCACAGCACGGCCGGCCGCCTCTGCGCGGCTCGCCGATCGGTGCAGCTCGTGGCGATAACGCGAGAGGATGAACAGCGCATAGTCGATGCCCACCGCGAGGCCGATCATCGTCGCGAGGATCGGTGTCTCCGAGCTGAGTTCGAAGAAGTAGGACGCTGCACTGATGCCGAGCATGCCGACGCCCACGCCGACGATCGCGGTGATCAGCGGCATCCCCCAGGCGACGAGGGAGGCGAAGGTGAGGATCAGCACGATCGCCGCCACGGCGACGCCGAGCAACTCGGAGACGAACGAGATCTCCGGTTGAGGGAGCGCGGTGCCGCTCATCGCGACGTCGAGGCCGGCGGCGCGTGCATCCTCGGCGGCCTGTTCGATCTGCTCATGCGTCGATGCCGGCACGTCGGCGTAGCTGTCGAAGACGAAGCTCGCGCCGATCTGCGCCGCGGTGGCGTCGGCAGTGATCGGCGAGGTGATCTGCGCGTCCTGCTGGGCCTGTCCAGGCGTGTCGCCGAACGCCTGCTCGTGGAAGGTCACCACCTGCTGCCGGGCGGGCCCGGGAGCGTCGGCGGTGCCGTACATGGTGAACGGATTGACGACTGCGTCGGCTCGCACGCCGTCGATACCCTTGATGTCCTCGACGAGACCGTCGATCGCTTCCTGGTACAGCGGCTCGGTCAGCGGCGCACCGTCAGGGGTCCGCACCACATAGGTGATGCTCACCCCCTCACCGAATTTCGGCTTGTCGGGGAACCGCTCCACCATGGTGTTCTGGGCCTGCTCTGAGGGAATCCCCGGGATGGAGAAGCTGGTGCTCGCCGGCTTCGACATCACCGCGGCCGCCGCCGCCAGCACGATCAGGGCCAGCACCCAGACGCCGATGGTCGCGAATCGATGCTGGTAGCACCAGCGCCCGATCCGATAGAGGCGTTCAGCCACAGGATTGCTCCTCGCAGTAGTCGTAGTGGTCGTGGTCAGGAGTGACGGCGATCGGGGATGTCACTGGCAGCCGCGCCCGGCACCGGGTCGGCCATACCGGCTGCCGTCTGCCGGAACGCCGTCCTGAGGGTGTCAGCGATCTCGGGGCGCGGCTCTGGCAGGTCGGCCCAGTACTCGAGGGCCACACGCGCGGTGGTGAGCGCGCACTCGATGGCGAGGCGTCCGAACAAGCCGCGCCCGTCGTAGCCGCGGGTCCGGCACAGCGAGTCGAAACGCTCGTCGATGGCCTCGGCCGCGAGATGGGTGCTGTGGTGGGCGACGAACGACGGCTCGGTCATGGTGATGCGGAAAAGCGCGACGATCTCGAGGGGATCCTCGGCACCTTCCATGGTTGCGGCCTCACTAATGCTGTATTCCATTATCTGCCAGAGACTCGTTCTCAGGCCGCGATTCGGCGTGGGCGATGATCCGCGTGATGAGGTCATCGATCAGATGGATGATGGCCTCGACCTTGTCGGAGAAGTAATTGTGGAACGTGCGTGAGGAGACACCCACCTCGGCGCACACGGAATCAATCGTCACGCGGTCGAGACCGTCCCTGGCGGCCAGTCTCAGAACGGCGCGCGAGAGCGCCGTACGGGTCTCCGCCTTCTTCGACTCGCGCAGGCCGGGAGCAACAGTCATGCTTCCAGCGTGCCGTTCTTTCCGCCGAGTGCAAAGTTTCTGGCGAGTGCAATATTCGCGTGATCCGCCACTTCGCATGAGTTTTGTGAGCGCCGTCACTTTCTACGCCGCGGCGATTTCCCCGACGGCCATTCTCGGCGCCATCACCTCGGTCGTCGCCGTCCGGCGCGGCATCGCAGATATGACCCGCCTTTGAGCGGTCGACCTCGAGGGCCCGCAGGCGGCACATTTTCGACCTCCCGGTTTGCCTATAGTGGGATGCAGGACGTCGATCGCATCGGAGCAGGTCGCCGGGTAAGGAGCGAGGACATGTCTGACTTCATCAACAAGATCAAGGAAGAAGCCAAGGCCTTCTCCGCCGCGGTAGACCAAGAACTGACCGTCCTCGAGGGTGTCGACGGGTACGACCCGCTGCGCGAGGAAGACGAGACGTCCGATGACAACAGCGCCGGCGACGCCCCCTCCGACGACACCGAGGGCGGCGGTACCCCCGTCGCGGAGTAGACCCGCGTGGTCGCCCGTCGGCTGCCGGATCTGGCGGCGCTCGATATCGTCGTCACCGTCGCACGATCAGGCAGCATGGGTGCAGCCGCCCGCGAACTCGGAATCAGCCAGCAGGCAGTCAGCGCTCGGGTGCGCGGACTGGAACGCGAACTCGGGGTCGAGATCTTCATCCGCTCCGCCGGCGGCGTCGACGTCACTGCCAACGGCATGGCAGTGCTCGAGTGGGCCAACGCCCTGGTCGAGCGCGGCGCCCAGTTCATGACCGGCGTGGACGCCTTGATCGACGCCCGACATGCCACACTCGTGGTGGCCGCCTCAAAGACCGTCGCCGAATACCTCGTCCCCCGCTGGATCTCCTCCCTCACCCACCACACCGACGTGAAGATCTCGGTACGCCCGATGAACTCGGCCGAGGTCATCGAGACGGTTCACGCCGGCGACGCCGACCTCGGGTTCATCGAGAGCCCCGGCAGCACCGGCGATCTGACCGATACGCTGGTCGCACGCGACGAGCTTGTCGTCGTGGTCGCACCCGGACACGCGTGGTCGAACGGGCGAACCGTCGACATCGCCGAACTCGCTGCGACACCGCTGATCCAACGCGAACCCGGTTCCGGTACCCGCGTGACCTACGAAGCGGCTCTGCAGGATTCGGGCGTCAGCCCGACCGAACCGCTCATCGAACTACGGTCGGTGACGGCGATTCGATCATCGGTGCTGACGTCCTCCGGTGCAGCTGTGTTGTCACGGTTGTCGGTCGACGACGACATCGAGGCGGGTCGGCTGGTGCGGGTCGAAGTCAACGGCCTACAGATGATCCGCCCACTGCGCGCCGTGTGGTCATCGAATATCCGGCTGCGCGGCCCGGCCCGCGACCTGCTCGACATCGCTTCGAGCCACAAGTCAGCGACCCATCATTCCAACGGATGATTGCACCGGTTGCCCATTTTGAGAGACACTCGCCTTACTGGTGGCACAGCACACGACGAGCAGGGGTCTCGGTTGAATGGGAATGCGCGTGTCTCCAGAAGCGTTGATTGCGCACGGGATGGCTACCATGGCTGCTGCACATGACATCTCATCTCTAAGACGGTGCGGGAAGTACTGTCAGGTTCCATTATGGAACGATACCGAGCAACTCAGACTCAACGTATACGCAAACACAACCGATGCACCCGTCCCCGACTACTTCAATGGGCGGGTTGCCGAAATCGTCTGGGGTAGATTCCTCGGAAATGTAGTGTCGGCGTTGGCGTACTGATGACGACGACACTGACCCGTGCTCCACGGTCGCGCACCGCCGCACTCGTGCCCCCCGTCTTGTACCTCGGGCTCATCTACTACTTCTACGAGCCGGACGCACTGAAGATCGCCCTGATCTTTCCGCCAACCTTCCTGTGGTGGCCAGGGATCCCCGCTGCTCTACTCGCGGCGTCGTGGGCCGTATCGGACAGAACTCTCGCCGCATGGAAGCCCGAGCTCTCCGGTGAAGTCCGATATATCATCGGCGCATACTGTGCCGCTGTGTCGACCCTCGCAGTCGGCTTCGTCGTGATGCGACTGGCGGGCGGGTCCGCGAGTCAGAACATCCTGGACATCTACGTCCCGTGGGGAGTGGGGATGGTACCGGTGAGCGCAGCGGCAGCGTGGGCGTGGGCAAAGCTGGCCGACGAGCACTGAGTGAGTGGGCTTCCGCCCAGCACCTCAGCTTCCCGTCCGACCCGCGTGATTACTCACCGCTTGAGATCCGGATTCTCCGCGTACACCTCCTCGATCAGCGACATGTCGAAGATCTGCTCCGGTTTGATGGAGTAGCCGGCCTTCTCCAGGGCGATGATGTTCTCCTCGATCAACCCGTCCGTCATCGTCAGCAGGCCGTTGGCCTCGGTGTCCGGGGACACGACGAGTCCGTTCTGCGCGATGGCCTCCTTGGTCTGCTCCTCCTCCTCCAGACCCAGGTCGGCGCCGTACTTGGTGACCGCCAGACGGGCCGACCCGGCCGGGTCGGCGACCGCGTCGTACCAGCCCTGGATGTCGGCCTTCAGGAACGCCTTGACCTTGTCGCGCTCGTTGTCGATGGTCTCCTGACGCACCACCAGCGTCTCGGCGACGAGCGGCAGGTTGAAATCAGCGAACAGGAAGTTGGCATTGGGGAATCCACTGGCCTCCAAGGTGATCGGCTCGTTGGTGACGTAGCTGACCCACCCGTCGACATCTCCGGTGGTCAGTGGCGTGGGGTCGTATTGGACGGTGATCTTCTGCACGTCGGACTCGGTCATGCCATTGGCCGTGAGCAACGCGGCAAACACGTTCTCGTTGGATGCCTGCACACCGATCTTGCGGCCCTTCATCTCTTCCGGCGACAGGATCGGGTTCTCCGCCGACGACACGATGCAGAACGGGTTCTTCTGGAACGTCGCGGCGACCGTCATCAGCTGGGCACCTTGCAGGATGACCGGCGCGGTGAGTTGCGGGGCAGTCATGCCGATCCACACCTTGTTGGACGTCAGGCCGGTCTCCACCCCGGTGCCGGCACCACCACCGGTCAGCAACTCCGGGGTTCCGAGTCCTTCGGCCTCGTAATACCCATTCTCCAATGCCCAGTACTCACCGGCGAATTCGATGTTCTTCTGCCACGACAGCTGAACCTTCGGATTCATCGACGAGGCGGTGCCCGAGTCGTTGCTCCCGCTGCTGCACGCGGCCAGCAGCCCGGTCGCACCGAGAGCTCCGACAGCACCGCCGGCGGTCAACGAGTACCGCAGAAACGACCGCCGGTCGAAGGTGGCGCGTGAAAACGAGTTACTCATCTGTTCCCTTTCCATGTCCCCCCGGATGATCCGGAGATCAGTTCTGTTGCATGCCCATCCGCGCGAGCACCACCGTCTCGGCGACACCCACCACCGCGTAGACGGCGATCGAGGCCACCGTGATGACGAGGACCGACGCCCACAGTTCGTCGTAGGCGGCGGCGGGCAGCGCCTGCTGGAGCGTGGCGCCCAGCCCCTTGTTGGTGCCCAACCATTCCGCGACGGTCGCGCCGACGATGGCGCCGGGCACGGACACCTTTGCCGCGCTGAACAACGAGGGCACCGCCGCCGGGATGGCCGCCATCCGCAGCGCGGTCGCCGACGACCCGCCGTACACGGTGATCACATCGTTGATCTGCCGTGGCGCGTTGGCCAGCCCGGTCATGATCATCACCAGCGCCGGGAAGAACACCACGATCCCGCCCATCACCGCGACCACCGCCACACCGCGTCCGACGATGAGCGTGATCAACGGCGTCATCGCCACCAGCGGCACCGACCGCAGCAGCATCGCGATCGGCATGAACGTCTGCGCCGCGGGCCGCGAGAGGACGAACAACGCGGCGGTGAGGATTGCCGCCGTCATACCGACGACGAACCCGATCGCCGCGTCTGTCAACGTGATCCAGAGATTGTCGAGGATCTTGGCACGCGATTCGGCGGCGTCCGGGGCGGTGAACAGATACTCGAACACATCCGCCGGGGTACGACCGATGATCGGCCCGATGTCGGGGAAGGCGAGCAGGAACAGCCACCAGATGACCAAGATCAGCACGAACGACATCACCAGGGACCCGAGGAATCGGCCGATACTCCACAATCCGGTCGCGGTCATCGCAGCACCGCCATCCCCGCCGACCACCGGGTGGCGAACCGCGCCACCACGCTGATCAGTGCATAGGCGACACCGGCGATGGCACCGCTGATCAGCGCAATCGCCCACACCTCCGGGATGTCGCCGCGCTGCTGGGCGACGATCATCGCCGGGCCCGCTCCGGTGTCGGGCATCGCCAGGAACTCCCCGAGAACCGCACCCAGCACCGCGGCGGGCGCCGCGATCTTGACCGCCGCAAGCGTGTTGGGTATCGCCGACACCGACCGGACCCGGCGGAGCTGGGCGGCGCGCCCACCTCCATAGACCCGGATCAGATCCAGACTGCTCTGATGCGGTGACCGCAGTCCGGTCAGGGTGCCGATCATCGTCGTGAAGAACACCGAGATCGCCGCGAGAAAGACGATCATCGTCTGCACCTCGGCGAAAGCGACCTGGATGATCGGTGCGACCGCGATGATCGGCGTGCAGTAGGAGATGATTGCGAGCTGGGTGGCGAGGCCCTCGATCGGCGGGATCAGGACAACGAGAACCGCCAGCCCGATGGCCAGGCCGTTACCCCACAGGAACCCGCGCGTGGCGAGTTCGACCGTCGAGGAGAAGTTGTCGACATAGAACGCGAGCCCGGTGTCGGCGATCGTCGAGATGACCTCGCCCGGTGTGGGTATCGTGCCGCTGAACCAGTCCAGCGCGCCGGCGGTCCACCACAGCGCGATCAGCCCGAGCAGGCCGAGCAGCCCGGCGTACCAGCGGTTGGCACCACCGAGATCAGCCACGAGTGACCTCCGCGGCGGCGGTTCGCCGGTGGTCGTCGGTGCCGCCGAACAGCAACCCCGACAGATGGTCGTGGATCTTGTGGAACTCCGGGGTGCGCATCATCTCCGGGACCCGCGGGCGCGGCAGGTCGATCGGAACCATCTCGACGACCTTGCCGGGCCGAGGACTCATCACCGCCACCACATCGGACAGGAACACGGCCTCGGCGATGCCGTGGGTGACCATCAGCGTGGTGGCTGGTTTCTCGGTCCAGATCCGCAGCAGTTCGACGTTGAGCCGTTGCCGGGTCATGTCGTCGAGAGCGCCGAACGGTTCGTCGAGCAGCAGCGCGGTGGGTTTGACCACCAGCGCGCGGGCGATCGAGACACGTTGGCGCATACCACCGGACAGGGTGGCCGGCTTGGACTTCTCGAATCCGGAGAGGCCGACGAGGTCGATGAGGTCGCCCACCAGATCGTCGTCGGCCGGCATCCGCCCGACCTGCAGCGGCAGCTTGATGTTGGCCTCCACCGATCGCCACGGCAGCAGGGCCGAATCCTGGAAGGCGATGCCGAGTTCGTGATTGCGCTGCAGATCGGCCGGCGACTGGCCGTTCATCAAAGCGGTTCCCGTGGTCGGTTCCTCGAGTCCGGCCAGAATTCGCAACACGGTCGACTTGCCGCAGCCCGAAGGCCCGAGCAGTGACAGGAACGAGCCTTCCGGCGTCGCTATCGACACGTCGTCGAGTGCGGTCACCGTCGAGCTGCCCCGCAGCGCCCGTGTCGAGAAGGTCTTCGTCAGCCCGGAGATGTCGATGCCGGTTCCCGGCGGGCGCGTCGCGGCAGCACTCATGCAGCGTGACGTTAGGAGCCAGGTGTTGCTTGCTGATTACCGTCGAATTATCACTGTCCGCTTTCCGAACGGTCGTCACGAGGGGGGAATCTGATCACAGTGTGTGTCAGAACCCTTAGAGTGTGAGCAGAGCACGTGGCGTGTGACACAGACAACGGGAGGCCGCCGAGTATGGCATCGATCCGCGATCATCTTCAGACCTTGACGGACACGGTCGGCGCGGTGCGTGTCCTGCAGCGCTCCGGCGCTCTCGACCTCACCAAACCGCGCGAGCTGGCGACCGCGGTGAAGCGCAGCAAAACGCTCGGTGCGCCTGCGACGATCGTGCTGCACGGGGCTGAGGTGCATCCCGATGCGCCGGCGCTGACCGACGAACGCGGCACGCTCACCTTCGGTGAACTCAACGACAACGCGAAGGCACTCGCCAACGAACTCCTCGCGATCGGCCTCACCCCGGGCAGCGTCATCGGCGTTCTCGCCCGCGACCACCGGGGGCTGCTCACCGTGCTGGCCGCCGCCGGCTTGGCGGGCGTGCGGTTGGCGATGATGAACACCGGCTTCGGCAAGGCCCAGTTCGCGGAGGTCGCCGAACGCGAGAACGTGCAGGTGATGTTCTACGACGAGGAATTCATCGACCTGCTCGACGGCCTGCCCGACAGCCTTCCGCGCTATCTGAGCTGGGTTGACGGAAACCGGCCCGTCCCCCAGGGGGTGCGCACCCTCGACGACGTGGTCGCCGATGGTGACACCAGCTTGCCGCCGGAACCGAAGGAGGTCGGAGGTCTGGTCATCCTGACCAGTGGCACCACCGGCTTGCCGAAGGGCGCCCAGCGTGGGCGGTTCTCACCGTTCACGAGTGCGCTGTTGCTCGACCGCATCCCGATCCCGCAGAACGGTGCCGCGGTCATCGTGTCGCCGACCTTCCATTCCACCGGCTTCGCGGTGTGGGGAGTGGCGACAGCTCTCGGCAACAAGACCGTCGTCATGCGTCGTTTCGACGCCGAGAAGACCCTGGCGGCCATCGCCGACAATCGCGCCGAGGTCCTGGTGGCGGTGCCGACGATGCTGCACCGGATGGTGGCGCTCGGACCCGACGTCATCAAGTCCTACGACCTCTCCTCCCTCAAGATCATCGTCGTCGCCGGTTCCGCGCTGTCGCCGAACCTGTCCGAGGCCGTCCAAGACGCATTCGGCGATGTCCTCTACAACATGTACGGCTCCACCGAGGTCGCGATCGCGTCGGTGGCGACCCCCAGCGAGCTCCGGCAGGCGCCGGGCACCGTCGGACGCGCGCCCGTGAGCAGCCACCTCGCGCTGTACGACGACAACGATCAGCCGATCACCGACACCAACGTGCCCGGCCGACTGTTCGTGAAGAACGGTGCGCCGTTCGAGGGCTACACGGACGGACGCAACAAGCAGGTCATCGACGGCTACATGTCGACCGGCGATATGGCGCGTTTCGACGAGAACGGACTGATGTTCATCGAGGGCCGCGACGACGACATGATCGTGTCCGGCGGCGAGAACGTGTACCCCCTCGAGGTGGAGAATCTGCTCGCCGAGCATCCGCACGTCGCCGACGTCGCGGTGGTGGGGGTCGAGGACGACGAGTTCGGCACGCGGCTGCGCGCATTCATCGTTCGTGCCGAAGGCGCCGACCCGCAGGTCGATGACCTGAAACTGCACGTGAAGTCGAATCTGGCGCGCTACAAGGTGCCCCGCGACGTCGTCTTCATCGATGACCTCCCACGCAACGCCACCGGCAAGCTGGTGCGTCGGAAACTGCCGACCGGCCCGCTCACCTGAGTCGAAAGAATGCCGGCGTCAGCGACCGGCGCCCACTCGGCGCCGGTCGTTCATCGCCAGGCCGATCGTGGCCACCATGGCGTCGACGGCGAACTTGGGTTTCACGTTGACATCGAGGGCGGTCCGGCAGTCGAGCACGGCCTCCACACACCGGAGCAGCTGCTCGGGCGCGGCGTAGCCGGCCATCGGCACGGCGATGTCGTCGGTCTTGTCCGGATGCATGGCGGCCACCTGCGCCCCGACGGAGATCACCAGCGCATCCCGGAACAACGCCGCCAGATCCACCAGGGCGCGGTCGAGCATGTCCCGTTGCACGCGAGTCGCTCGCGACTTCTGCCGCTTCTCCAGTTCTTTGAGCGCACCGGCGGTACCGCGCGGAGGCCGGGCCGTGCCCTTGCCGGTGCCGCCCGCGCCGAGCGCGGTCCTCATCTCCTCGGTCTCGGACTCATCGAGTTCGGCGCTGATCGCCTTGGCGGCCTCCTCGGCCGAGCGCACCAGCGCCTCGGCCGCCGCATAAGCGGTCGAGTCTCGCGTGGCCGCCCGGGCCAGGCCCAGCGCCTTCTCCCGCTGTGCGCGCGCCTCGTCGTCGGTGGCCAGACGTTTGGCGCGGCCCACGTGTCCCCCGCACACTCCTGCGGCCCAGGCCGCGCGCTGCGGGTCGATGCCGTCGCGGTCGATCAACACGCGTTCGATGTCGGCGACCGCCGGGGTGCCGAGTGCGATGTGTCGGCACCGCGATCGCAGGGTGACCGAGATGTCGTCGGGGTCGACCGACGGGGCGCACAGCAGGAACACCGTCCGCGACGGCGGTTCCTCGACCGCTTTCAGCAATGCGTTGGCGGCCTGCTCGGTGAGCCGGTCGGCATCCTCGACGATGACGATCTGCCACCGTCCGGTGCCAGGCCGTCGGGCTGCTGCCTGCACCACATCGCGGGCTTCGAGCACCGACAGGCTCAGACCCTGCGGGACCACGTGGCGTACGTCGGCGTGGGTCTGCGCCATCACCGTCACGCAAGCGCGGCATTCGCCGCAGCCCACGGCGCCGTCGGGAGTCTGACACTGAAGCGCCGCGGCGAAGCAGGTCGCGGCCACCGAGCGTCCGCTACCGGGTGGACCGGTGAACAGCCACGCATGTGTCATCGAGGCCCGCACGGCCCCGGCCAGCGTGTCGCCGTCCGGATCGTCGGGCGGCGCGAACATGGAAACCGCCCCGGCGTCGCCCTCGTCGAGGCGCGCCGCGACCGCACGCGCCGCCCGGGCCGCGGACCGCAGTTCCTCGGCAATCGTCGCCTGGCCGATCATCCGATCGAAGACATTTGTCACAGTGCCAGCGTAATGCGCAGTTCGGACACGTCTTCGGGAACCGCGCGTGTTTAACAATTGCAAGCAGCCCGCTACCTTTGAAGCGTGATAAGACGTCGGTCTCGGTGGTCAAAGGGCCTGCATCTGGCCCGTTGGCTGGTGCATACGCCGTGGCCGATCCTTGCGCTGGACATGTTGCGCGCCAACGTCGTGGGCGCGTTGTTCACCTTCGCGTTCCTCCGGTTCGGCATGCCGTTGGAGGATTCCTACAGCCTCGACGAGATCACCGCGCTCAATCAGGTGATCTTCGCGATCTACCTGGTGGTCGCGATGCTGGTGGGCGGGTTCCTCAGCATCCACTTGTCCTTGCCGGTGTTGATCTGGCATCGGCGGCGCACCCGCCTGGACAACGCGAACGCGCGGCGCCGGGCGCTCAAGCTGCCGTATGTGCTGTCGGTGGTCAACCTCGGGCTGTGGACGGTCGGCGGCGTGCTGTTCACGATGGTGAACTTCTCCGTCTCGCACAAGAATGCGTTCATCGTGGCGATGGCCAGCGCGGTCGGCGCGCTGGTGACCTGTGTGCTCTCCTACCTGCAGGCCGAGAAGGTGCTGCGACCCATCACCGTCGCGGCGATGGCCAACGAACCCGACGCGGCTGTGGCCCCGAGTGTCACCACACGCATCGCGGTGTTCTGGGTGGTCAGCGTGGTCGCTCCGCTGGCGGTCATCATCGGTCTGATCATCCTGCAGCGTCTGGGCTGGATCGAGACGGACCCGGAGGGACTGCAGCGCCCCATCCTCTGGATGTCGGGCGCGGCGCTGGCGTTCAGCGTCATCGCCATCGTCCGGGTGGTGGCGGCCATCAACGACCCGATCAAGCAGCTACGCAAGGCGCAGAGCGAGGTCTCGGCCGGCAATCTGAACGTCGCCGTCAAGATCTACGACGGCAGCGACCTGGGCCTGTTGCAGGCCGGCTTCAACGACATGGTGTCGGATCTGCGGGAGCGCCAAGAACTGCGCAACCTCTTCGGCCGCTACGTCGGCGAGGATGTGGCCCGTCGCGCCATCGAGACCGGAACCGAACTCGGCGGCGAGGAGCGCTACGTCGGCGTGCTGTTCGTCGACATCGTCGGGTCGACGCGGCTCGCGGTAAACCGACCGCCGCGAGAGGTGGTCAACCTGCTCAACGAGTTCTTCCGGGTGGTGGTCGCCGTGGTCGGGCGTCACGGCGGATTCGTCAACAAATTCCAGGGTGATGCGGCGCTCGCCATCTTCGGCGCACCACTGGATCTCGACGACTTCGCGGGTCGCGCGCTGGCATCGGCACGCGAGCTGCGCACCGAGCTCTATCGCACGCTCGGCGACACCGACATCGGTATCGGGGTGTCGGCGGGTAAGGCCATCGCCGGCCACATCGGTTCCGAGCAGCGGCTGGAGTACACGGTGATCGGCGACCCGGTGAACGAGGCGGCGCGACTGACCGAGCTCGCCAAGGACGAACCCACCCGGGTACTCGGATCCGCGCGTGCGGTGTTCCTCGCCTCGCAGTCCGAAGCCGAACACTGGGATATCGGTGAGGGTGTGGAGCTGCGTGGACGCGGGATAGAGACCCTGCTCGCGCGGCCGCTGTTGGAGCCGGTGGACATCTGACGGGCGCGGAGGGGGTCCGTGTGGGGTCTCGATACGCTCCTCGCCTAGCGGCTCGGAGCTACTCGACCACCGACTGGTGGCGCCACCCGGCGGCGCAGTGGACCGACGGATTTCGTCGCCCCGCCGCTGATCGAGTAGCCGCGAACGGAGTGAGTCGGCGTATCGAGATCCTCGGATCGAGTAGCGTGCGAGCCGTTAGGCGAGCAGGCGTATCTCTAATAGGTCTAGCTGGTCGAGATCCTCGGATCGAGTAGCGTGCGAGCCGTTAGGCGAGCAGGCGTATCGAGATCAGTCCGCCGACTTCTTCGCCGTACTCTTCTTTGCCGCAGTCTTTTTCGCGGTTGCCTTCTTGGCCGCAGTCTTTTTGGCGGTCTTCTTGGCCGGAGCCTTCTTGGCGGCCTTCTTCGCCGACTTCTTGGCCGGCCCACGGGCACGACGATCCGCCAACAACTCCATCGCCCGTTCCGGAGTGATGGAGTCGACCTCGTCCCCCTTACGCAGGCTGGCATTGGTTTCGCCGTCGGTCACGTACGGTCCGAAGCGGCCGTCCTTGATGACCATCGGCTTGTCCGACACCGAGTCGTTCTTGCCGAGTTCACGCAGCGGCGGCGCGGCTGCCTGCCGACCCCGTCGCTTGGGTTCGGAGTAGATCTTGAGCGCCTCTTCCAGGGTGATGCCGAAGATCTGGTCCTCACTGGTCAGCGACCGAGAGTCGGTGCCCTTCTTCAGGTATGGGCCGTAGCGACCGTTCTGCGCGGTGATCTCGTCACCGGATTCCGGGTCCACACCGACGACACGCGGCAGAGACAACAGCTTCAATGCGTCGTCAAGGGTGACCGTCGAGATGTCCATCGATTTGAACAGCGACCCGGTGCGCGGCTTCGGGCCGGCTTTCTTCGCTGCCTTCTTGGCCGTCTTCTTGGCGGTCTTGGCCGCGGTCTTGGTCGCCCCACCCGACGTGTCGTCGAGCGGCACAACGTCTCCGTCGCCACCGGCAGAGCCGCCGGCCCCACCATCGCGCGGCGTCGGACCCGCCGGTACCGTGGCCGGCGCCTTGCCGTCGTCGTCACCGTCGTCATCCGATGGCAGGATCTCGGTCACATACGGACCGAATCGTCCTTCCTTGGCGACGATCTCGTTTCCGGTGAGCGGATCGTTGCCGAGCGACCGGCCCTCCTGCGGGGTGGCGAACAGCTTCTCCGCGACTGCCAGGGTCAGCTCGTCGGGCGTGATGTCGGCCGGGAGGTTGGCGCGCTTGAGATCCGGTTCGGCATCCGGCCCCGCGACGTTGCGCTCGAGATAGGGTCCATATCGGCCGACACGTACGAAGACCGGCCGGCCCTCTTCGTCGTCGAACAACCGGATCGAATTGACCTCGCGGGCATCGATCTCTTCGAGATTCACACCGACGAGCTTCTTGAGGCCACCGTACTTGGCGACCTCCGACTTGGCCGTCTCCGACTCTGCTTCGGTGTCGCCGAAATAGAAGTCGGTCAGCCAGCTGGTGCGGTTGGCCTGGCCGGCGGCGATCTGGTCCAGGTCGTCCTCGAGGGTGGCGGTGAAGTCGTAGTCCACCAGACTCTCGAAGTAGGCCTCCAGGAGGCCGACGACGGCGAACGCGATCCACGACGGGACCAGCGCGTTGCCCTTCTTCACCACGTAGCCGCGGTCCTGAATGGTGCCGATGATCGACGCATAGGTCGACGGACGTCCGATGCCGAGCTCCTCGAGCACCTTCACCAACGACGCCTCGGTGAACCGCGCCGGCGGATTGGTGGAGTGACCGTCGGCGTCGAGCTCGGTTGCCGTCAGCGCCTGCCCCTCGGTGAGGTTGGGCAGCCGGTTCTCGGCGTCGTCGGCCTGACCACCGGCGAGTTCGTCGACGGTCTCGACGTAGGCCGAGAGGAAACCGGGGAAGGTGATGGTGCGTCCCGACGCGGCGAAGGTACAGCGTTCGCCGGAGGTGGCGGTGCCGCTGATCCGCAGGCTCATCGTGGTGCCCTTGGCGTCGGCCATCTGCGAGGCGACGGTGCGCTGCCAGATCAGCTCGTAGAGCCGGAACTCGTCGGCCTCGAGTTGCCCACCGACCTGTCCGGGCGTGCGGAATGTCTCGCCGGCCGGGCGGATCGCCTCATGGGCTTCCTGCGCGTTCTTGACCTTGCGGTTGTACTGCCGCGGTGTCGGGTGGACGAACGACTCGCCGTACAACTCCCGCGCCTGGCTGCGCGCGGCGTTGATGGCCGACTCGCTCAACGACGTCGAGTCGGTACGCATGTAGGTGATGTAGCCGTTCTCGTAGAGCCGCTGCGCGATGCGCATGGTGCGGTCCGACGAGAAGCGCAGCTTGCGGCCGGCCTCCTGCTGCAGCGTCGAGGTCATGAACGGGGCGTACGGACGCCGGGTGTACGGCTTCTCCTCCACCGACGTCACGGTCATATCGGCACCGTCGAGGGCGGCAGCCAGGCTCGTGGCGCGCTCACCGTCGAGCACGAGCACGCCGTCGGCCTTCTTGAGCGCGCCTCGCGCGTCGAAATCTCGGCCGGTGGCGACCTTGGCGTCATCCACCGACACCAGCCGCGACGTGAACGTGCGCGGCGTCGACGAACTCTCCGCACCGACGTCCATGGTCGCCGCGATGTCCCAGTATTCGGCGGAGACAAAGGCCATCCGCTCGCGTTCGCGGTCGACGATGATGCGGGTGGCCACCGACTGCACGCGGCCCGCCGACAGCTTCGGCATGACCTTCTTCCACAGCACCGGCGACACCTCATAGCCGTAAAGCCGGTCGAGGATGCGTCGGGTCTCCTGTGCGTCGACGAGGTCGATGTCGAGGTCGCGGGGGTTCTCGGCCGCTGCCCGGATGGCCGACTCGGTGATCTCGTGGAACACCATCCGCTTGACCGGGATCTTCGGCTTGAGCGTCTCCAGCAGATGCCAGGCGATCGCCTCCCCCTCGCGGTCACCGTCGGTGGCGAGGTAGAGCTCGTCGACATCCTTCATCAGAGACTTGAGTTCGGTGACCGTCGACTTCTTGTCGGCCGAGACCACGTAGAGCGGCTCGAAGTTGTCGTCGACGTTGACACCGAGACGCGCCCAGGGCTGGCCCTTGTACTTGGCGGGGACGTCGGCGGCGCCGCGCGGCAGGTCCCGGATGTGGCCGCGGGAGGACTCCACGACATAGTTCGCTCCCAGGTACCCCGCGATCTTGCGGGCCTTTGTCGGCGACTCGACGATGACCAGTCGTCGGGTCGAGCTCCCCTTGGTGGGAGTTGCGGTGCTGGAATCGGCCACCGGGCGTCCTTTACTTCGCATTCGCTGATGTCGTCCGCGCCAACGGCCTCGTCACACGCACGACACTCGATCAGGTTTGTACCTTATATATAGCGTCGTCTGCACACTCGGATTCCCGTCGGCAAACCCCCAGTGTGGCAAATTACGCCGCTGCGGCCACATAGTGCCTGGTCAGAGGAATTTGCGAGGAATTTTGCGGCTTCGGTGGGTCGGCGGCATCACAGACCGTCGACATGCGGCCAATGCACGGCGGCATCGGGCACCGCAGGGGGTTCGCCGATGTATTCCAGGAGGTGACCGAGTCGCCTTTTGCCGGCGATGCGCAGCGCGTGCGACAGCCCCCGGCCGACCAGGGTGGGGGCCACGCCGACCCGCATCAGGGCGGTCGCGAGCGCGGGATGCGTGTCGGGCGCGTGGCTGTCGAGACCCAGCATGAATCGGTCGCCGTCGCGTTCGCCGGCGGCGAGGGTCCACAGCCGCAGGGCACGCGGTGACGGCACCCAGCCCGACGGCATCGCCTTGACCGCACCCGACGACCACCGGCGATGCAGGTCGTCGAGATCGTGGCAGGGTTGTGTCCGCGCGATCGGATTGCCCTCATCGGAGATCACGACCTCGGCATCCACCCCGGTCGCGGACATCTCCTCGACGAGCGCGTCGGCGCGCCAGCGTTGCGCCACCACGACCGAGATCCGCGTACCGCCGTCGGATCGAACCGCTTGTCCGTGCGCGGCGAGCAGACCCGACAGATCCTCGTACGCGGGTTGGTCGATCTGCGCGGAGAAGAACGACAACTGGCCCACACACCGAGATTACTGCCTGACCGGCCGCGTGCAGCGTCACGCATCGCGTCGGACACGATCACCACGGGTCGGCCAAGGCCACAAAAGAGTCGCTCCCGGCCACCGTGATGGTGACCGGGAGCGACTTCGCTCAAGCTTTCGCAGCTTGCAGGAGGTGACTCCTAGACGGCGCGGACGCCAGTGGCCTGCGGGCCCTTGGTTCCCTGGCCGACCTCGAACTCGACCCGCTGGTTCTCCTCGAGGGTGCGGAATCCCGAGCCCTGGATCTCGGAGTAGTGGACGAACACGTCATCGGACCCCTCGTCAGGCGCGATGAAGCCGAAGCCCTTTTCCGCGTTGAACCACTTCACAGTTCCCTGTGCCATTACTGCAATCCTTTACATACATTCCAACAGACGCGACACGATGGGTCTCGTGTCGTGGCCGGTCCCGACCGCCATACCTCGATAGTTCCCCACGGAAGAATCCCCGAAAACCTGCCTCAGTACCACGGTCACAACACGATCTCGGGAGATCACCGGGGTCCCGGCGGCTCACGAAAGCTGCGACCGCCCATAAGTCAATCACGTTCACGGCGCGCGCGATAGTCACCCCGATCAACCAGATTCCAAACCTGCCGATTTTCGCGGTCCCGACATCCGTCGGTAACATGGGAGATCCGTGTCGAACCGCGACACTGCACAATCGAACTCTCCAGGCAATGCACACTCCCACATTCGGGTCCGAGCTGCTCCGACGCAGTATCGCCGGCACCGACCCGTCCACCTCTCCGGTCACGCACATGTCGGTGATCGGCTCGCGCGCAGCCACTTTCGCCGACTGGCCGGAGTGGGTTCCAGCCGATCTCGTGGCCGCATTCGGGGCCGACGGAATCGATAAACCGTGGGCGCATCAGGTGACGGCTGCCGAGCACGCATTTCAGGGAAAACACGTGGCCTTGTGCACCGGTACGGCCTCCGGGAAATCGTTGGCGTATCAACTACCCATTGTGACCACGCTGTTGAAGGATCCGAATGCGACAGCGTTGTATCTTTCACCGACCAAGGCTCTCGGTGCCGACCAGATCCGTTCGGTCACATCACTGCTCAGCGCGGCCGGCGACAGTCGTCGCGGAGCGGCGGCAGGTGTTCGACGCCAGTTCACACATCTGCAACCATGCGCCTACGACGGTGACACCGACGTCGAGCTACGCCAGTGGGCGCGTGCACACTCCCGGTGGATCTTCACCAACCCGGACATGCTGCACATCGGCATCTTGTCCGGTCACGCGCGATGGCGACACTTCTTTCGGCACCTGCGCTACATCGTCGTCGACGAGGCTCACCATTACCGCGGGGTGTTCGGCTCGCACACCGCGTTGGTCCTGCGTCGACTCCTGCGGATCGCGCGCTCGGCCGGTGGCGATCCGGTGGTCATCGCGACCAGCGCGACCATGGCCGGCCCGGCCGAGGCGTTGACACGGCTCATCGGCGAACCCGCCGTCGCGGTGACCGAGGATGCCTCACCGCGCGGCGAGCGGACAGTTGCGCTGTGGGAGCCGGATTCTCTGCCCGCGGTGACGGGTGAGAACGGCGCACCCATCCGACGTTCGGCCGGTTCCGAATCGGCCCGACTGCTCGCGGATTTCGTTGTCGAGGGAGCGCGGACGCTGTGTTTTCAGCGCAGCCGACGCGGCGTCGAGCTGACCGCACGACAGGCCCGGCATCTGCTGGCGCAGACCGCTCCTGAGCTTGTCGACCGGGTGGCCGCCTACCGCGCCGGGTATCTGGCCGACGATCGGCGGCGACTCGAACGGGCCATCTCCGACGGTGAACTGGTGGGGGTGGCCACCACGAACGCGCTGGAGTTGGGCGTTGACATCAGCGGTTTGGATGCGGTGATCGTGGGCGGTTATCCGGGCACTGTTGCGTCCTTCTGGCAGCAGGCCGGACGCGCTGGGCGCCAACGCACTTCCGGAGACTCACTGGTGGTGCTGGTGGCCCGCGACGACCCCCTCGACACCTACCTCGTGCACCATCCCGACGCCTTGCTCGGGCGACCGGTCGAGGCAACCGTCACCGATCCCGCCAATCCGTACATTCTCAAACCCCACCTGCTGTGCGCTGCTGCCGAACTCCCGCTGCGCGAGGAAGAGATCACCGCCTGGGACGCCACCGACGCGGTGGCCGAACTGACTGCCGAGGGAAAACTCAAGAGACGCAAGGCCGGGTGGTATCTCGCCGCGGGCATCGAGCCGCATGCCGACATCGACATCCGCGGCGGCATCGGCGGTCAGGTGCTGATCGTCGACACCACCACCTCACAACTGTTGGGCACCGTCGACTCCGGTCGCGCGATGTCGACGGTGCATCCCGGCGCCCTGCACATCCATCAGGGTGAGTCATTTGTGGTCGACGAACTCGATCTGGACGACGGTCTGGCGCTGGCACATCCCGAGGAGCCGGACTGGACCACGTCGGCTCGCGAACTCACCGACATCTCCATCACCGACGTGGTGGACCGTCGTGACTGCGGGGATCTCGCCGTCTCCCTCGTGGAGGTGGACGTGACCCATCAGGTGGTGGGGTATCTGCGCACGCTGCTGTCCGGTGAGGTGCTCGATGCGGTGGAACTCGACATGCCCGCGCAGACGCTGAGCACTCGCGCCGTGATGTACACGCTGACCCCGGAGTCGCTGGAGGACGCCGGGGTGACCATCGGCGATTTCCCGGGCGCGCTGCATGCGGCCGAACATGCCGCCATCGGCTTGTTGCCGCTGGTCGCCTCCTGCGATCGGTGGGACATCGGCGGCCTGTCGACCAACCAGCACCCCGACACCGGCCTGCCGACCGTGTTCGTCTACGACGGTTACATGGGTGGTGCCGGTTTCGCCGATCGCGGCTTCGCCACCTTCGACACCTGGATCGCCGCCACCCGTGACGCGGTTGCGAGCTGCCGATGCGAGAGCGGCTGTCCGTCGTGTGTGCAGTCCCCCAAGTGCGGCAACGGTAACGATCCGCTCGACAAAGATGGCGCGATCAAGGTGCTGACGCTGTTGTGTCGGCGATACTCGAAGGATGACTGACGATCGCGCAGGCGGACGCGAACATGCGGCCCGCACGATCACCTCGGTGCGCCCGGCGTGGTTCTTGTTGGCACGTCCGACCCAGAATGTCGACGAACTGCCCGCCACCATCGGCGAACGCGACGTGTTCTTCGACGACGAGACCGCGATGGACGCTCTCGATCTGCATTACGCGTGGTGTGCGGCCCAGCGCGGTGGGTACCACGCGACGGTGGTCCGCAGCGCACATTGGTATCTGCAGAGCGCGATGATCGGGCCCCAGGTGGACCCGGGACTCGGCGATGTCTTTCTCGCACTCGCCGACGGCTCCGGTGGCCGCCGCGCGGTCGGCGGCGGCTTCCTCGCCGAGGGTCGACTCATTCACTGGACCTCGTTCGTGCGGGCCACGACCCGCTTCATGCCCGACGCCCCAGCCGTTCCCGCCTTCGAACTGGCACACCTCGGTGACGACAACGTCGACTTCGGCCACATCTGGTTCGCGCCACTGCAGTCGCGTCGGGTGCATCCGCAGCGGATCGTGGTCCCCGAAGAGCATTGATCGTGCACCGGCGGGTGCGGTTCAGGGCCCGGCGCGCGCCGACGCCACGGCCTGCCGAACCCCGAACGGCCCCAGACGCACCGGCACCGCGACGGTGAGCACCACATCGACACCGTCGACCTCGCACCGCGTGATCCGTCCGCCGACGCGCTGTGCCTCGGCGATCTCGGTGGCGGCCGAGCACGGATCCGGTGCGGCCAGCACGTGCTGCTGTGCAGCGGCGAGCGCCGCCAGATCCGCGGCCGACTGCGCGCGATGACGCGCCACCACTGCCCCACCGACGTAGAGCATCGCGACGGCCACCGCGGCCAGCGCCGCGACCGCGAAAGCACCCAGCAGCGTTGCGAAACCGCGGTCGTCAGCCCACCAGCGCATCATGGTGCCCACGGCCCTCGGGCATGGCCCCGAACTGCGTCACGCCGGGCTGCGTGACGCCGTCCTCCGCTCCGTGCGGCTCCTTCGCTGCGACCGCCCGTGCAGACAGCTCCATCAGGGGTAGCAGCGGCACGTTGTCGCGTACCTCGGCGATGACCTGTGTGCCACTGTCGCGCAGGGAGACCCGCGCGTCCTCGCCGGCGATGGAGACCGCCGTCGAGAGCGCCGAGGTATCGCCGATCGCGGCCAACCTGGCCGCCTCCCGCGCCGCGTCGGTGCACCGGATCTGCGCACCCGCCGCCGCCACCACGCCGACACCGATCACCACGGCGGAGACGATCGCAGCGATCGCATATGCACCCTCGACCGTGACCATGCCGCGATCATCGGCGATCACCGACCGGATCGCGATGATGATCCGTCGCACCGTGTACACAGTGACCTCAGCCGACCGACGTGTTGAGCGCTTTGCCGATGATACCGGTCAGGCCGCTGACGATGTTGTCGCCGGTGACCACCGTGTAGAGAATCGCTCCGAATGCCGCCGCAGCAATAGTCCCGATCGCGTACTCGGCGGTACTCATGCCCTCGTCGTCGGTGATCAGCCGCAGCACCTCCGCGGAAAGACGCTCGGCAGGTCGGCGAAACATGTTGTCGGTCATCAGGTTGCCCCCTCCTGGGACGCCGGGTGCGTCCTCTCGTTCTTTGGACGCACCAGAGCCCGATTTGGATCCATCGGAATGGGAGAAATCCCGGGGACCACCCGGCCCGGTGACGAGAACAGCTGCGCCACCGCCTCATCACCCACCCAGGACGGAGCCGGCGAGACCGAGGACCACGGGCACAATGCCCAGGCACACGAACGCCGGCAGAAAACACAGCCCCAAGGGGGCACTGATCGCGACACCGGCTCGCTCGGTGGCCGCAGTGGCCTGGTCGTGGGCGTCGCGGCGCACACCGTCGGCGAGTTCGGTCAATCCGCCGGCCAGCGACGACCCGGCTCGCGCCGAGCGCCGCGCCAGGGTGGCCAAAGCGTCGAAATGTTCCGAGGTGGTTTCCCCCGGACCTGGCGCGCCCTTGGTGGTATCGGTCCCCGGCACAGGTCGACTGCGGCGCCAGGCATGGTCGGCATCGGCCCCGAGAGCCAGCAGTTCGGCGGTCACCGACAGCGGTCGCGCCAGGCCCGGGGGCGCCGAATCGGCGACAACCGCCGCAGCTGCTCCGACCGGAAGACCGGCACGCAGGCACACCGCGAAGAGGTCCAGGGACGCGGCGACCCCGAACGGGTCATCGCGAGCATCACTCGCCCGGACCGGCCGCGCGGCGGGTTGCTGCCCGGCGACCCGCCGCAACGCCCAGTCCGGACCAGGCCAGCACCAGACCGCGGCAGCCACGAACAGGGTGGAGATCAGCGCGGCGGCGACGCTCAACGTCGGGCCGCCCGTTCGGTGATGCGCTGTGCCCACACCCATCCGGCCATCGAGAGGGCCGTGCCGACGATCAGCAGGGCGCCGCCGGGGCCTCCTCCCAACAGCACCGCCAGCGGGTTCGCCCCCATCAGCTGTCCGAGGAGCACACCGATCACCGGCAAGCCTGCGAGTACCGCAGCGGTCGCTCGCGGGCCGGCCAGGCCGGCGTGGGTGCGGGCCGCGAACTGCCGACGCTCGAGCACGTCCGACCGCACCGATTCCAACAGCTCGATCATCGGTAGACCGTGTCGATCAGCCAAGTGCCACGCCACCGCGACTCGGCGCCACGACGCGGCATCACCCCGATCCGGGTGACCGGCGGTCCCGGTGTCGAGGACGTCGCCGCCCAGCTCCGCCCGCCCGGACATCGCGGCCAACCCGTCGGCCACCGCCCCCGAAACTCCCTCTGCCGAACGCAGTTCGCGCGCCGCGGCCGTGCACGCACGGGCCGGCGGCGCGCCCACCGACAGTTCGGCGATCATCACCGACAACGCCAGCAGCAGGGCGGCGATCTCACCGTCGCGACGCCGAACCCGCCTGGTGCGCTGCCACTGCCAGATGAGACCGGCTGCGACCACGGCCGACGACACTCCGGCCGGGACACCGGCGAGAACGGTCAGCACCAGCGGCAGTGCGCACACCAGCACTGCGGGCGTCGGCATCGGCGAACGCCTGCGCGCAGCGTCCCGGAGACGGTGCAACCGGGACTCGGTGCCGGTGACCGGCCACCACACGACCCCCAGCGCGACCGCCAAGTACAGCGCGGTCACCGCGATCGGCTGCCGATGAGCTCGTCAAGCCGTCCGGCGGACTCGCCGAATCCACCGGCGCGGGTCCACACCGGACGAATGCGGACCAGACCGTCGTCGCCTGGCGCCACCATCCCGATCTCGACGAGTCCGCGGCTACCGCCCGGTGTGCGTGCGACGCCGAGGACCACCTGGACCGCGGCCGCGAGCTGACTGTGCAACGCGGCGCGGGCCATCCCGCCGAGCGCGGCGAGCGCCTCCATCCGCGCCGGCACCTCGGCGGTGGAGTTCGCGTGCAGCGTGCCCGCGCATCCGTCGTGTCCGGTGTTCAACGCGGTCAGCAGGTCGATGACCTCGGCGCCGCGCACCTCACCGACCACGATCCGGTCCGGCCGCATCCGCAGTGCCTGCCGAACCAGGGCCCGAACCGGTACCTCGCCGACGCCTTCGACGTTCGCGGTCCGGGCGACCAGCCGCACGATGTGCGGATGCGGCGGGTCCAGTTCCAGCGCGTCCTCCACACAGAGAATGCGCTCGGTGTGCGCCATCTCGCCGATCAGCGACCCCAGCAGGGTGGTCTTACCCGATCCGGTGCCGCCGACGATCAGGAAGGCCAGGCGTGCGGCGAGGATGTCACGCAGGAGTCGAACCGTGTCGTCGGGGATCGCGCCGAGCGAAACGAGTTCGTCGAAGTCGCGGGTGGCGGTGCGCAGTACGCGCAATGAGATGCAGGTGCCGTCGTGCGCGACCGGCGGGATCACCGCGTGCAGACGCACGGTGTGTCCGCGTCGGCCGACGCCGACGAGCTGCCCGTCCACCCATGGTTGGGCATCGTCGAGTCGTTTTCCGGCGTTGAGCGCCAACCGGCCGGCGAGACGACGCACCGCGTCCTCACTGTCGAAGCGGATCTCAGTGCGCTGCAAGCCGTGGCCGCGGTCGATCCAGACGTTGTCCGGGCCGGCGACCAGGATGTCGGCGACATCAGGATCGACCAGGAGTTGCTCCAGACGCCCGGCCCCGATCAGCTCGGTCTGCAGAAATCGCAGGGCGGCAAGGAGATCGGTGTCGCCGAGCATGCCCCGCGACTCGGCGCGGATCGCGTCGGCGATGACGTCGGGGGTCGGGTCGGCCGCGTCGGCGGCCAACCGGTCGCGCACCCGGTCGAGCAGCTCGTCGTGTGCGGTCATGCGGCCACCCGCGCCACGCGGTCGGCGGCACGATGGACCGCGCGGGCGGCGCGTCCGAGGGGGCTGCGAGGCGTGATCCGCAATCTGCCGGCATCCATCCGCCCCGGCAACCCCGGGTCCGCGCGATACGCGGCGACCAAGGGCAACCCGACGGTGGCGGCGACCTGTGCAGCCCGCAGACCCGACGGCGCCGGTCCCCGCACGGCCAGTTCGGCCCACACCCCGTGACGCTGCACCCGGGTCGCGACGTGGCGCGTCGATGCCGCGCCGGGCACGGAGGCGGTGGTGACCACCACGACCAGGTCGACGGTGTCGAGCACCGCATCGGTCACCGGCCCACCCGCCCGCGGGAGGTCGACGATGACCGTGTCCCCGTCCGCTCGGCCGGCATCGAGCGCGGCCAGCACCGGCTCGACGGCGACCGGCACCGCGCTGTCCGGTCGGGGCGCGAGCACCGAGAGCCGGTCGTCGACGTGGGGTAGCGCTTCGTGTAATGCGCTGGCACGCATAGCTCCTGCCGTGACGGTCAGATCCTGCCACCGCAGCCCGGCACAACTCTCGATGCCCAACGCGAGGTCGATACCCGCGCCGAGATCGTCGACATCGAGCAGCAGCACCCGCGGTGCCAGCTCTGTCGCCGCCAGCGCGACGGCCGCGGCAAGGGTGGTGGCACCTGCCCCACCGTGTCCACCGATCACGGCGATGGCGGCGGCCGGCGCGGCGGGCGGAGCCCGGAAATCGGTGAGCAGCCCCACCAAGGTGGATTCCTCGGCCGGCAGGGACACCGCGTATTCGGCACCGAGGTTCATCGCCGCACGCCAGGTCTGCGCCGGCGGCTCGCCGGAGGTGACCATCACGATCCCGTCGCGCCGCGGCAGCGCCAGGCCGCTGAGCTCCTCGACGGAACGACCGTCCACCGCGATCGCACTGGCTCGCAACCATTCTCGACGACACTCCGACGTCGACCCGGGCAGGATGCGGTAGCCGGCGGCGGCTGCGCACCGGGCGACCTCGTCGTGCAGGTCGGCGCCCACCAGGGTGAGGAGTTCATCGGTCACCCCGACATCGTCACCGACGACGACGCGACCCAGATCCGATCACCCGGGAAGCGAGAAGATCTGTGGATACGTTGCCGGCCTGTGGATTGGTCAACCGGTGAACGGCGGCACGTACTCACACGGCACCCGAACCGGATGCGCGGGGTCGAGCGCATTGAGCACCATGTAGGCGGTGCGGCGCGACCCCGCGATCGCCAGGTGATCGCTGTGGTCCTGTTCGCAGCCGTCCTGCACGACGATGTTGCGGACGCTCTCGCCGGAGCGGCCCGGTACCTGGCCGCTGGTGTAGGGCACCACGAACTCGTCGTAGCGGGTGGAGATGTTCGTGTAGTCCACACCCGCGACATACGGGCTGCCGCCACTCCAGATCGCCCGGTTCATCGGCGATCCCGCCGCCATCTGACCGCAGGCCGCGCAGATCGGCAGATCCGCACCCTGCAGCAGCTGCCGGGTGATCTCGGTGAACGGAATACCGTCGAACGAGCCACGCCACAGCGGCGCCAACGAGACGTACCTGGTGACCTTCGACGCCCCGCCGAGTCGTTTGAGGTAGTAAGCCGGCATGTACGTGCCTTGCGAATGGCCGACGAGATCGACGGTCTGGGCGCCGGTCGCAGCGAGGACTCGGTCGACGAACCGGGACAATTGCGCTGCGCTCGGCTCCATCCGGGTCATGCCGCCGATCGCCGACACCGGCCAGGGCGATCCGGGAATCGCCCCGTAGGTGAGGGCATACACGCAGTACCCGCGGTTGGCCAGCAACGCGACGTAGGCACCCCAGTTGGTCTGCTGCGAACCACCGGTGCCGTGCACCAGCACCACCGGCCGCGGGTGCTGTGGTGTGGGCCGACAGTCGAAGTCATTCGATCCGGGCAACGATCCGCCTGGATGAGCCAGCTCAGGAGGGATACCGGCGAAGAAGCTGTAGGTCTCGGGCAGCGGCCGCTCGGGGGCGGCCGAGGCTGCGCCGACCCCGACCATCGCCACCGCACATGTCGCCACCAATACCGCGACCAGCACCGCGTACCGGTTCATTCGTTTCGTGGACACCTCGACTACCACCCCCGCGTCAGCACCTGCGGGAGAACCTAGCAACTGCTTGGTCAAGTGTCCCGGTTTTGGCAGATCGCCGGGTAACGGGCCCTAGATAGAGGACAACCCCGGCCAGGGGGGGAGGAGGCCGGGGTCATCGCGTTTCAGCCCCGGGGGGTCGGGCTGAAAGGCACCGGTATCAACCGGTTAAGGCCGACTATACACATCGGATTTCGGCCTGTGCAACTAGAAACAACCGGCCGGCGAGGTCACATTTCAATATCGCTGCCTGCGCTTTCACGCTGCAACGACGTTGCATCGACACTGGCCGGGGTCTCGATCGGGCCGTAGCCTGAACCGGTGACGGACACCTCGTCGGCAAGCACTCCCCAGGCCCGATCGGCCCATGCCGTCCTCCCCACACGTCGTAGCGCAGCGTTCTTCGATCTGGACAAGACGGTGATCGCCACATCCAGCGTGCTCGCCTTCACGCGCCCCTTTTTCGCCGCGGGACTGATCGACCGCCGCTCGGTGATCCGATCCGGCTGGGCCCAGTTGCTGTTCCTGATGACCGCGGCCGACCACACGCAGATCGATCGGCTGCGTCGTCACGTCACCGACATGTGCCGCGGGTGGGATGTCGCGCAGGTGCGCGCCGTCGTCGCCGAGACCCTGCACGAGGTGGTCCACCCGCTGGTGTTCGACGAGGCGGCCGAGTTGATCGCCACCCACCGCGCACGCGGCGACGATGTGGTGCTGGTGTCGGCGTCGGGGCGCGAGATGGTGGAGCCGATCGGCGCGATGCTCGGTGTCGACCATGTCGCCGCCAGCGAGATGGAGGTCGTGGAGGGCCATTACACCGGGGAGATCGAGGTCTACCTCTACGGCGCGGCGAAGACCACGGCGATGATCGCACTCGCCGAGCAGCACGACTACGACCTCTCCACCTGCTACGCGTACTCCGACTCGATCACCGATGTCCCGATGCTCACGGCGGTCGGTCACCCCTACGTGGTGAATCCCGACCGACACCTGCGACGGCACGCCCGGGACGCCGGCTGGCCGATCCTGACGTTCTCTCGACCGGCGTCGCGCCGTTCGCGACAGTTGCCGGCGCGGCTCCGGACGGTCCTCGGATCGCCGCTGGCGGCGGTCGCGCTGGCCGTGGGTGCCGCGGTCGCGACGGCACGCTTGGCGGGATTCGCGTCGCGACGACACCCGGGTCGGCCGACCGACGTGGTGTGAGAGAGCCACCACGACACCATCGGATATTGGTCCGAAAGACCCTTGATGTGATGGCGGTCACGGTGTACAAAAGGTTTTACGGAATCTCGGAAGGCAAAGTTCGCTCCGGAAGAGAAGGAACGGACCCCCACGCCGAGCACTTCCCAGCACGGGCGGCAAGCACCCACGCGGAGCGCGCCGCATAAGGCAAAAGCGTTGTGCGCCTGCGACATCGTAGGTCGACACGGGCAAGCCGGTGACCACCAACGGGCCGTAGACCGGGACACGAAGGATCCCTGTCGAGCCGGACGAATCGATCCGATCGAGGCGAACCGAGAGGTTCGTCAGACGGAAAGAATCGATCCGAATAAGCTCGATCCAATTGCACGGCACCGTCATTCACACGTGGTTCACACCGGGGCGCACCGATCGGCACTCCTTCCCTCGCCGAGGCGGTACCACAACCCACCAAGCACGCTTGGTAACTTGGGTCCGTGCTACGCGGGCGGGGGGGGGGGGCGGGGGGGGGGGGGGGGGGGGGGCGCGCCCCCGCGGGGGGGGGGGGGGGGGGGGGGGGGGGGTGGGGGGGCGCCCGCCCCCCCCCCCCCCCCGGGGGGGGGGGGGGGGGGGGGGCGCGGGGGGGGGGGGGGGGGGGGGGGGCGGGGGGCGGGGGGGGGGGGGGCGGGGGCGGGGGGGGGGGGGGGGCGGGGGCGCGGCGCGCGG